>CAZQQC010000193.1:0-1729 GCA_964595365.1 uncultured Melioribacter sp. | reverse complement strand
TTGCGCGGTGTTGTTAAGTTGTAAGCAAGTTTGTTTATCATTGTCCGGTCGCAGGGAAGCGGGCTGCCGGCAGCATTGCAAATGTAAGGGGTTTGTGGAAATTCCTAATGATCCAATACGCTATTCTATTTTTGTGGATCGTCCTAAATAAATATTAGCACTTACATAAATCACCGGGGTCCTTATCCGTGCATTTTATTAAATTTGTTCCTGTAGTTGTGGGCGGCTTACACCACTCCGGTTATTATGATGAGTTAGAACCGCCCCGGCGGAACGCGACAGGCTTGAAGCACATAACATTATAACGTCAATCTCAAAGCCGAAGAGGATGCTCGCTGATTATCGAACATCTTGAAATGCAAAACAAAGCACTCGAAGATGATAGCAGAATATTAAACGAACTGAAAGCGGCATTGACAAAAAATTGAAAATCTTTTAAATGAAAATAAATTAAACATGGCTACACCGACAAAAATCAAACTTTACAAGCAGGAATACATCGAGATAACGTGGGATAACGGCAAGGTAATAAAGTACCCGTTAAAATTTTTACGGGACGAATCTCCCGATGCCGGAAACAAAGGCGAGACGATTCTTTGGAAACATTACGAGCCTGCTAAAAAAACGCCGCTGAAACCGGAAGCGTATCAAGTTTCTAAAATTGAAATGGTTGGTAACTATGCAATTCAGATTAAATGGAAAGATGGATACGATTTTGGAATTTATTCCTGGGAACTTCTCGAACAGTATGGCGAGTATTTACAGGTAAGAAACAATCTTCATCAAGATTTCGATCATCATTGCAATTAACCAAAACCATTTAGTGCTATCCGGTTGTTTTCTATTTCTCAAAAATGCATTGATTTTTTACATATAATCGAAGTAATTATGTGCTGATGTTACGCAAGATTTGGGCTTAACAAATGAATTTTTGTTAACCTTTGCAGTTAGCCCATTGTTATCATAGAGCAACCCCCGAAGGTTAGTATATTTTTTCATTGTAGATCAAAAATGTTGTGCGTAAGGCAGGTGAAAAATCATTTTTGGGGCACTCTCATTTTTTTAGATGAATTAATTAGTAAGAATTATCTAGATAAATTCATATGAAGTGTCTATACCAAAATACATACTTCATTCGATTGATATAATAAAATGCAAATGTAATCTTTAATTAAAGAAAATTAAGCTGGCATCATTCCTTAGCTTTAATGAGAATAAAAGCATTGACTATAGAAATTTATAAGAATAATTTTAATTAATTCAGAGAGGACGAAATGGCAAAAAAAGAAACAAAACACATTCCGCAAGAAACAAATCTTAATAGTTCCGACGAATCCAGAAGTGAATTACTGCGTCAATTAGTTGCACACCTTCGCGAAAGCAGAACTCAATTGAGGCAGGAGTGGGCGCGGCGCATTACAGAAGCAAAACTCTTAACTGCAATGAGCCAGGATGAAATTTTTGCCGAAGCCACTACAATATACGATAGTTATGTCGATGCGCTTCAATCGGGAACCTTTGAAGCTTTACAAACATACGCGCGTGATCTTTCGGAAAGAATTATTCCCCGCGGAGTCGAAACTCACGAAGTAATAGGTATTGTGTTACTGCTTCGGGATGTACTTGCCCGTTCATTATTTGCAAAATACCAGCATGATTTCGGACTTCTAAACAGAATTCTTGATGCTTATGAACCCGCAGCAAACAGAATTGCAAATACTGTTGCCGT
>CAZQQC010000192.1:0-2231 GCA_964595365.1 uncultured Melioribacter sp. | reverse complement strand
GTTTGGCATTTAAACCGATTCTCTTTAATTTCACATCACAGTTAAATCATTTTCTGACCTACAAATTTTTAAAATATGCAAATCATAATATTTGGTTCACCCGGCGTTGGAAAAGGTACACAAGCAAAAATTTTAGCATTAAAACTTTCAATTGCACACATTTCTACAGGCGATATTTTGCGCGAGGCAATAAAAAATAAAACCGACCTTGGCTTGAAGGCTAAAACTATAGTCGATAATGGCGAATTAGTACCGGACAATATTATGGCGGGAATTATTCGCGAGGCATTAAAACAGGACCGGTGTAAAAACGGTTTTATTCTTGATGGGTTTCCCCGAACAATTGCTCAAGCGAACTTGTTGGAAGCTATATTAACCGAACTCGGCTCTGCAAAAAAAATCTTGATTAAACTCGATGCCAACGATAGTACAATTATTAATAGAATTACTAATAGAATGGTCTGCAACGTCTGCGGAAATATTTTAATTAAAACCGAAGTGAAAGAGAATTTTGTTTGTCCAGTCTGCAAATCGGTTAACAGCTACGTTAAAAGAGAAGACGACGATGAAGAAGTAATCAAACGAAGATTAAAAGTCTACCACGATACAACCGCACCGGTATTCCATTTTTACGAAGGCAAAGCTACCATAATCGAAATTAATGGTATGCAAAGCATAGAAAAAGTTACTAAGGATATCTTGCACAGATTAGGCAGAAATTAATAATCTTCCCCTTTCTTTTTGATCAGTACTTTTATTGCCTTGCCGTCTTCAAGACGAATTATTTTTGCTTCCACTCTCCTAACCAATTCATAGTTATGGGTTGCAAACAAAACCGACGTACCACGCGAACTTATCTTTTTCAGTATAGAAACAATTTCTTCCGATGTATCCGGGTCAAGATTCCCGGTGGGCTCATCGGCAAGCAGCAAAAACGGATCATTAATTATCGCTCTAGCAATAGCGACCCGTTGTTTTTCACCACCTGATAATTGGTGCGGTAAATTATTCTGTTTATGAGACAGCCCTACATCAGACAAAGCATGTAGAATCTTTCTCTTAATCATTTTACGCGGAGTACCGGTCACATGAAGTACAAATGCAAGATTATCGTAAACGTTTCTATCCGGCAGAAGTTGAAACTCTTGAAACACAACACCTATTTTTCTTCTTAGATAAGGAATATCGGATCCACGGATTGTATCGGAAAAATACTCGCCGACATGCACAACGCCGTTCTGTGGAAACAGTTCCATCGATACCATTCGTATTAGAGTTGTCTTGCCTACACCGCTTTTCCCTATCAAGAAAACAAATTCTCCTTGATCCAGCCGGAGATTAAGGTCGTAGAAAACAGGCTGGTTATAATAACTGAAATCTACATGATCGAATACAAGCATATTATTTTTTCTTTAGAATAAATTGTGCTCTTTCCGAATTTCTGCCGGCGTCTTTCCAGGAAAAAGCTTCCAAACATTTACTAACGTAGAAACCGGACTCATCAATAAAGCGGAAGTATTCTTCAAACCGATAAATTTTTTGTTTGTGAATTTCTTCAACTGCCGTACCATCTGCAAGTGTAATCTCGAAAAAATTAAGATGTATCCTATTCTTCAGATCAAAACTACTTTTTTGGCTGTACTTGATTCCGTGGAATTTTCCTTTGCGGTTCAGATATTTTTGATATCTCAAACTATTCTTCTCCAGACTAACATCGAATGTGAAAATCCCATCATTATATAACACCCGATGCACTTCGGAAAGCATTTTGACAAATTTTTCTTTTGTCAGAAGATAATTTACACTGTCGAAAGTCGAGTAAACAAAATCGAATTTCTTCTTCAACGGTATCGCTGTCATGTCAAAACATATTTTGGAATTGATGAAGTCTTGATTTTGACGAAGCATTTCAACCGAACTATCGCTGATCAACAGGTCCGAAAATTTTTTGATAAGATGAGCACTTACATTTCCGGTTCCGGAAGCCAATTCGAGAACGGAAAGATTTTTACTGCCCATCTCACCGCTAATTTCAAAGATATAGTTTGCCCATTTTTTATAATCGATCGATTTCATTAAGTGAGAATAAAACTGTGCAAGTGTGGAATAATCTTTAGCGGGCACTGTGGCGTTTTCTCCGGTTCAAAATTATTTTTTCTGCCCAGTTTACAGCTTCGAGCATACTGTTTGGATCCGCCGAGCTTTTTCCTGCAATGTTGTAACCTGTGCCG
>CAZQQC010000191.1:0-2276 GCA_964595365.1 uncultured Melioribacter sp. | reverse complement strand
TTCCATTCTTCCTCCTTAGAAAGTTAAATTTTTCATTTCAGTTACTATTTCTTTACTCCATCCAAACTCCTTGCTGTAGTATTGGTAATCCAGATAATAGATACCGGAATCCTTCTGAACTTCTCTAATTGCTTTTTCTCTTTCCATATATTCAAAATCAGATGGGAAGAGATTTACAGAATATCTTTGCGCATTTTTTAGAAGTTTATATTGCTTTTCAAGCATTGCAGCATCACATAATTTATTTATTACAATTTTCCCTTTAGCTCCGCATGGAACTATTACACCGCGCGTAGGAGAATCAATTGCATTAAACGATTTCGCAGCACTTTGAAAAGATTGTTTTAATGGAATAGATGGTGAATTGTCATAATGAATTCTTTGATAAGCTTGAACGGAAAAGCTATTAAGAGAAAGCAAATTGAATAAATTATCCTCTCTGCCAATTTCTTTGCAGCTACTTGTGACAGGATAATTCATTTGCTCTTTGCGATTGTAGAAATAATAAGTGTAAAACTGTTCCATGGCTTTCAACCCAATCCGATCATCTTCAAAACCACCTGGATTTTTATCATAATCTCTTAAGAATCGTTCGGCACACTCGGCACCAATTTTTATGTCTTTCAGGGAATCTAAATTTTCATCTTGGGGATTTACAATATAAACCCGACCATATTTTTCTCTCTTGCCGTTTCTATTACACCTTCCCGCAGCCTGTGCAATCGAATCGAGACTTGCCATATACCGGATGACCGTGCCGAAATCAATATCAACACCTGCTTCAATTAGTTGTGTACTTATACAAACAACGGGTAGTTTTTTTACGAGTCTTCTTTTTATCCAATTCAAAATAGTTAATCTATGCGCGGGACACATATTTGTACTAAGGTGATATACAACCAAAGAATTTTCTACTGCAAGCTTTTTATAAAGAGAACGTGCGGATTCTTTCTTATTGACAATGATAAGTACGCTAACCGTTTCCTTTAATTCTTGTTTGGCTAAGTCCGCCACTTCTTCCTCAGCCCAGCCGCCAATTTCTTTTCTCATGTCTAGTACTTCAACCCTTTTCAATTTTTGAAATAATTCCTTTTCGTTTCTAATCATCTTTTGTTCTTGTGTAATAGTTAATGCTCTTTGAACGGGTTTTACTTTATCAAGCAAAGGTTGAGTTGCCGTACATAGTACAACAGTCGAATTGCAGTTATTAACGAGGAAACGCAATGCAAGGTTAAACATGTGAACACAGCGGACTGGAATTGTCTGTACTTCATCAAAGATAATAACCGAGTTTGCAAGCTGGTGCATTCTTCTTGCACTTCTCGTTCCGCTTCCGAATAATGTTTCGAGCAATTGCACTTGTGTTGTAAAAACAATCGGTGCGTCCCAGTTTTCGGCTAACAAATTTTGTCTTTTGGTTTCTTTTTCGGGGGTCAGATTTGAATGATGTTCAAGAACGATTCTATCCAAATATTTTCCATCTTTGTCTTTATCCTCTAATATTTTTCTAACCTCATCTGCATTTTGATCAATAATCGAAGTGAAAGGAATAACATAAAAAATTCTATCCATCTTATAATGATTTGCATGGTTTAGCGCAAATCGTAAACTTGATAATGTCTTTCCCCCGCCGGTAGGCACAGTTAATTGGTAAATTCCTTTTGGCTTTGTTGAAAAGTTAAAGCACTCCTTTGACACTTCATCTCGCAGAATGTCAACCTCATTTTTTTCAACTTTGTTTTCGAATTCATGTAGCTTCTTGTTAAATCGCTCCAACAAAATATCCCATGGACAATACTTTCCATAATTTCGGATTTTAATATTCTTTGGGAATTCAAAATCAGCAGTATTGAGTCTATCTGCATCGATTAAACAACTAAAGAGAAAACGAACGAGTAAGCCAAATTTGAAAAGAGCTGTATCATGATGATCATTTCCCTCTTTCAATGATTTTATTTTCTCAATTACTTGTTTAGTTATTTTTTCATTTGAAACCAGTTCAGATAATGTTTGTTTTTCTGCGTCACTGAGATATGATAATATTTCTTCAAGATGAGTTTTGTCCTTCGATTTTTCTATTCTTCTTGTAAGATTGTCGTCACCGGAAGGAGAGAGACAATCTATTAGCCCCGAATGATGAGAAGCAATACAAAGCGATAAAAATTGTGCTACGGTAAGAGCTTCCGATCCTTTCTTCGATAGTGTTTGATAAATAAATTGGGCGCCGGCACTTGAGTGATCTATTTTTCCTTTTTGTTCTTTCGCATCAACGTATT
>CAZQQC010000190.1:0-2358 GCA_964595365.1 uncultured Melioribacter sp. | reverse complement strand
CGATTGGCTGTGCAAAACTTGTTGTCTTTGCTAATGCAGTTGAAGATAATCCTTTTGTTGCCGGAGCTTTTCACGGTGTCTCGGAACCGGAAGTAGCTCTTAATGTTGGCATCAGCGGTCCGGGTGTTGTTTTGGATGCAATTAAAGAAGCCGGCAGAATCGATCTGCAGCATCTTGCCGAAGTAATTAAGAAAACAATTTTCAAAATTACCCGAGCCGGTGAGTTGATTGGGAAAAAAGTTGCCGAGAAACATGGTGTTCCTTTTGGAATTGTAGATATTTCATTGGCACCAACTCCTGCTGAAGGCGATAGCATTGCAGACATTTTGAAGGCTATGGGTGTTGAAGATGTTGGCGCGCCAGGAACAACAGCAGCATTAGCTATGTTGAATGATTCGGTTAAGAAAGCAGGACTTATGGCAAGTTCGTCTGTCGGCGGAATGAGTGGTGCATTTATTCCTGTAAGTGAAGACACTGGAATGATTCGAGCTGTGCAAGCTGGTAACTTATCGCTGGAAAAACTTGAAGCTATGACCGCTGTTTGTTCTGTCGGTCTTGACATGATTGCTGTGCCGGGAGATACTACCGCAACAACTATTGCAGGTATCATTGCCGATGAATCTGCTATAGGTGTGATAAATGACAAAACAACTGCGGTAAGAATTATCCCTGCTTATGGAAAAAAAATTGGCGACTTTGTAGATTATGGTGGACTGCTCGGTAAAGCTCCCATTATGGAAGTACGAAATCTTAGCAGCTCTAATTTTGTTGAACGCGGCGGAAAGATTCCTGCACCAATGAGAAGTCTTACAAATTAGTTCGCTATACACAATTTCAGGATTTATAAAAAGAAATCTTTTTACACAGGAGGATAAATGAAAAAAGGATTGTTGATTACATTGGGAGTTTTAGCTCTTATCGTAATTATTACTATTTCAATTGTCAGCTGGGGAGTAAAAAAATATAACAGCTTTGTTACACTTAATGAGGGAGTTAGTCAAAGCTGGAGCCAGGTCGAAAATGTTTATCAAAGACGTTCGGATTTGATTCCGAATATAGTTGCAACTGTAAAAGGTGTTGCTAACTTCGAAAAAGAAACATACACTGCTGTAACAGAAGCGCGGGCAAAGGTAGGACAGGTAAAACTCTCGTCCGAACAGCTTAGCGATCCTCAAGCGTTTCAAAATTTTCAAAGAGCTCAAGACGGTTTAAGCAGTGCACTTTCCAGGCTGCTTGTTGTATCGGAAAATTATCCCCAACTGAAAGCGAATGAAAATTTTCTGAACCTCCAGGCACAACTTGAAGGAACGGAAAATAGAATTACTATCGAGAGGCAGAAATTCAATAAAGTAGTTCAAGAGTATAATACTGCTATCAAAGTTTTCCCGGCTGCTTTTATAGCAAACTTTAGCGGGTTCAAAGAGAAACAATATTTCAAAGCTCAAGAAGGAGCCGAACAGGCACCCAAGGTTCAATTTTAAGAAATGAACGTAAACCGCCGGCGTAGTTAAAAGTGTAGTGTTATGGATGAAAATTTTTAAGATCATATTCTTTTTAATCATTCCTTTTCTATTTCTGAAAGCTCAGAGCGAGTTTCCAATTTTAAAAAATTATGCTACAGATTTTACATCTACTTTAAAAAATTCCGAACTCTACACTCTAAACTCTACACTTAAAACATTCGACGATTCTACTTCAAACCAAATTGTCTTTCTGATGATTCAATCGCTCAACGGTTATCCGGTGGAAGACTTCACTTACCAAACGGCGTCAAAAAACAAAATCGGTTCTGCTAAAAATAACAACGGAATTTTATTCTTCGTTGCCAAAAGCGATCGGAAGATGAGAATAGAAGTCGGCTACGGACTAGAAGGTGCGTTGCCCGATGCTCTTGCAAATTCAATTTTAAGAAATGAAGTTCGTCCTTATTTTAAGGAGGGAAATTATTATGATGGAGTTGCCGCTGGCATCAACGCCATAATTGCTGCTACAAAAGGAGAATATAAAGGAGAAGGGAAACAAGATAAATCCGGCAAAGGCAAACACATTCCATTCATTTTTTTGTTCATTGTATTTATTATACTTTTCTCGGTTTTCCGAAAGGGCGGAGGCGGGGGAGCTGGATTGCTGCCATGGATAATTCTCGGATCTATGGGCGGTTCAGAAAGACGAAGCAGCGGCTGGGGAGGTGGATTTGGCGGTGGAGGCGGAGGTTTTGGCGGATTTTCAGGGGGAGGCGGCTCTTTTGGTGGTGGTGGAGCAAGCGGCGGCTGGTAATTTCTTCCTTTCCCACGGCAAGGCGGGTAACTTGCCGCCCTACTTAACAATATTTTTATAAATGCTTTTAATTACATAACA
>CAZQQC010000189.1:0-2661 GCA_964595365.1 uncultured Melioribacter sp. | reverse complement strand
CGTGTGAGAGCGCGACTTTCATCTGTTATTTCCTTTTCAGTTTTTTTATGTTTCAATCCACGCGCTCGTGTGAGAGCGCGACCATATTTAAAATTGGAACAAATCATTACTTTATCGTTTCAATCCACGCGCTCGTGTGAGAGCGCGACGCGGGGCGGTACATACAATAACAAAAGTTGAGGGAGTTTCAATCCACGCGCTCGTGTGAGAGCGCGACCTTGCTCCAACGAACGTCTTTTCTTAATTAAAAGTTTCAATCCACGCGCTCGTGTGAGAGCGCGACAATAAAGCTGCTTGATGGAGAAAAAGTAAAATATGTTTCAATCCACGCGCTCGTGTGAGAGCGCGACTGTTACTTTGCTAACTCTATCAGAAATAATACTTTAAAATATTATTTCCGCCTACTAAATGAAATTACAAGATTAGATTTTATTTTTCTCACAAATACTGTTTTTATTGCTAATTTTTGCACTGCTAACCTCCCAGCACTTTTATGTACGCTTCGATTAGCGGCTGAAAAAATTCTTTTCAAATAATCAGCAAATCTTCAAGATTAAGATTTGCCGATTTGCCGAAATGCTCAAGCCGTCTCTGCCAATTGGAACCGAGGTAATAAAACCGCAAACTGTCTTCCTCTTTATTATAAAGCGAAAGTAATTCGTTTTTCAATTCCTCCCATTGCGCCGGATCTACATTGCATTCGAACACGGAATTCTGCGCTCTTATTCCATAGTTCAAGCAAGTCTCTGCAACTTTACGCAACCGTTTCTTTCCGCTCAAAGTTTTTGTAGATACATCATAGCTAACCACAACCATCATAATTTTATTTTCTCACGTGATTTTTATTTTAAGTAAAAGGGTGGATAACCGGAGATATCCCCTCGTATGTACCGGGCAAGCAATTGTGCCTGCACATGAGGCAGAAGTCCGATTGTCATCTTTTCGCCGAGGAATGGATGAGTGATTTCTTCCTGCTTTCGTTTTTGATATGCTGTTAACACTGCTTTACGTGCATCATCGGACATCCGTACCTCACCAGATTCCCTTATATCGAAATCTTTTTTAGTAACCTGTTTTAGGTTTACGAGGTTCAACATAATTCTATCGCCGAGGTATGCACGGAATTCTTCCATTATATCTAATGCAAGCGACGGCCTTCCTGGCCGCAGTTGATGAAGAAACCCGACCTGCGGATCGAGCCCGACTGTTTCGAGTGCCGATCGAATATCATTTGCAAGAATAGCATACAAAAAAGACAACAGCGCATTTGCAGGATCGAGCGGCGGCCGTTTTGTTCTCTGTGTAAATGCAAAATCTTCCTGTTGAGCGGTGATAAGGTAACTCAGCACCCCGAAGTACAAGGTTGCACACTCGCCTTCGTAACCGCGCAGTTCATCAAGTCCTTCTGCCTGTTGAATATTTGTTAATCTTTTTCCCATCGTTCCGGCAGCCGAAACCACTTTATCCGTACCGTTATCTGGATGATTACGTTGATGACGAAGAAGCAAACTGCGGTAGTTAGAAACTTTTGCGGCAATTATGGGTTTGGCTATTGAAAGCGATGCGAATTCATCGTCGGACATTGCGTACTGCATTTTGCGAAGAAGTACATTACCTTGTTGAGCGCCATATACCCGTGCAAGAAATTTTCCGTTTTCCGAAAGATAGCTTATGCCCACATTGTTTTCAGCGCAATATGCCATTAAAACCGGAGTAAGCGGTTTAAACCCGAAGCAAACTATATTTTCGATTGAGTGTGTCGGCGCCTGGAAAACTTTTTCATCGTTTACTTCCACTACAAAAGTTTCCCGCTCTTTGCGGATGTACGCGTTGTCCGACGTAATGTAAAGTGTGTTTAAATGTTTTTTCACGGTATGTATAATCCTTGAATGTATTGTTGCAGTTTTCGTTTGTTCATTGCTTTGGGTTGACAAATATCTTGAATCGAACAGTTACGGCACTTAGCAGAATATTCCGCCGACGGCACAATCTTTTTTGAAACAATTTCTCTTACCGAGGCAATTATGCTTTCCGTTTGCAAACGCAGTGCATTGTCAATTTCAACAATATCTCTCCGCCGGATCTTGCCGTAGAAGAAAGCGCCGGTTGTAATCTTTGTGTCCAACATTTCTTCGAGACATAATGCTTGTGCGCACAACTGCACTTTATCGCTAATGTCATATTTCGGTTCACCAGATTTGAATTCTACCGGCATAATTTCTTCACCGGTCGAGGAAGTTCTGAATTCCACAACATCGCACCTGCCTGTTATGCCGAGCCGGTACGAATGTATACGAAGTCCGCGAACGGTCTTTTTTGTCCCGCGAGTTTCGTAAGTGTCCGTATCAACCTTTTCGTGCAGAATATTTCCACGGGTTGTAAAAAGGTTTTCACTCCAAACATCATCCACGTGTATCAATCCGCATTGACGCGGGCAGTAGACGTAATGCTGCAAAGCGCTTATCATTATGAAATCATCTTCGGTGTACATTTTTATCTCGTTTGTTTGTCCCGATAAGGACAAAATATTTTGGTATAGTCATCACTTTGTGAATAGAACGAGTAAACATAAAACAATCCGAAGTCCTTATCGGGATGATATATTCCTTATTTTTTTTATCAATCTAACGTTTTTGATTTTCTGTTAGAGCTTTGTAGTTC
>CAZQQC010000188.1:0-2766 GCA_964595365.1 uncultured Melioribacter sp. | reverse complement strand
TCCTTTCGTTATTAGCGACTCAAAAATAAAAGAAAGTTTTCGATAATGATATTAAGAATTATAGCAGACGAACAAATGGAAAAATTATTTGAAATAGCTGCAGCATTTTACGGTGTATTGATTCCACCACGTGCAAGAAAAAATTTTCTCCGCATAGTTGTGCAGTATCTCGACGAAAGATATTCGCTCGAAACAGCAATCGGACTTGCACTGCGAAGGTTAGGGCTGAAGTGATTTATTTTTAGCATGGGTATGTAAAGCGATCATATGACATAGACTGCCGGTGTCTCTACTTACTACTCAACCGCCAATAAGCAAGTTGTTAACGGAAACAACTTCGTCAATTTCTTCCCAATGGAAACCCATACCTCTTCAGATAAAACGCCAGTTTTTTCTTTGCACATTTGTTGCGTAGTTCAAGCGGGGTAACTATTCTAACGGAACCATAACTTATCATCCATCTTCTAAAACAACCCGAAATGAATCGGAAGAAAAAGATAAATCAATAATTCCAGGTTCAACTTTTACCGCCAAAGTATTCATTACACTTCACCTATGCACCCCGGCTTTGAAAATTAAATGAGAATCTTCGAGGTTCTTGGCTAAATTATTTTTTTCCGTTTAAAATTTCTTCAATTTGATCCATCACCTTATTCATTTTCGCCATTGTTAAATCAAACGCTTCAGATGAAAGCGGATCGATTCCTGCTTTCTTGATCAACTCAATCGGATAATCAGAACCTCCTCCTTTCAAAATATTGTAATACTTATTAACAGCGGGCTGCCCTTCCTTCACAATTTTTTCTGCAAGAGCTGTGGCATAGATCAACGATGTAGCATACTGATAAACATAGTAAGTATAATTGATGAAGTGAGGAATGTATTCCCATTCATAAGCAATGTACGGATCGACTACGGAGACACCGGAATCGTTTCCGTAATATTTCTTCACAATATCGTAATAGATCTGGCTGAGCGTTTCGCCCGCAATCGGTTCACCCTTTTCAACTTTTTTGTGAATGTCCCATTCGAACTCGGCAAACTGAGTTTGGCGGAAGATCGTCGCACGCAGCAAATCTAAATATGTCCCAAGAAGGTAAAGCTTTTCATCATCGGTTTTAACTTTGTTAACCATGTAATTGTTCAACAAAGTTTCATTGATTGTAGATGCAATTTCGGCAACAAAAATAGAATACTGCGAATTGACGAACGGCTGGTTCTTATTTGAAAAGTAACTGTGCATCGTGTGACCCAGTTCATGAGCAAGTGTCGAAACAGATTCGTAATCGTCCGTCCAGTTCATTAATATGTATGGATGATATTCGTAAGCCGAACCGGATGAGTATGCACCGCTCCGTTTTCCAGTGTTCGGATAGTAATCGTTCCAGCGATCTTCGAAAGATTTTTTTACGGTGGCAACATATTCTTCGCCAAGCGGCTTGAAAACATCTATCAAGAGTTTCTGCCCTTCTTCAACATTGAATTTGAAATTCATTTCTTTGACCAGCGGCGCATACAGATCATAGTAATGAAGCATATCAACCCCAAGCATTTTTGCTTTTAGCTTTAAGAAACGATGGAGCGTTGGCAAATTTTTATGTATTTGGTCTATCAAGTTTTCATAAACCGAAACGGGTATGTTGTTTGCATCAAGAGCATATTCTAAAACGGTATTATAATTTTTGTTCTTGGCAAAAAAATAATCCGCTCTAATTTTACCTGCAAGATTAGCACCTATCGTATTCTGAAATTTTTTATAATTGTCAAAAACAGATTCCATCACTTTTTGTCTATCGGTTCTGTTAGCAACACGGCGGTACCGGGCATAACCAGCCGAACCAAGCTCAACTTCTTCACCGTTGGAAAGTTTCACCTTTGGATTGGGTTTTTCGGCATTCTCAAAAATTCCGTAAACATCGGAAGGAGTTGTTGTTATAAGTCCCGCACTGGCAAGAATATGTTCTTCGCTTTCGGAAAGAGTATGTTTTTTCAAACGTAATATGTCGTTCACAAAGAATTTGTAATCCGCCAATTCTTTTTTCCAGTCAAAGAATTTTTTCACCTTCTCCGGATCAATTTTCAGAATTTCAGGGCTGAAGAACGAAGCAGTTTCATTTATTTTTGTTCCGAGGGTAGAAGACCGTTGTGTTAAAGATTGGCTGGCGCTGTTCCGCAAATCCTCGTCGCTCGTACGATTTGCGTAGTCGGATAATTTGTAAAAGTTTTGAAGAATACCAAAGTAAAGTTTAAGCGCACCGTAAAATGAATCCGCGCTATCGCCAAGCTTGCCTCTGTAATCCTTAAGTTTTTCCACTTGCTGTTCAATTGCCTGTCTGCCCTTCTGCCATTCATCCACATTTTTGTATAGAATGGAGTTGTCCCACTTATATTTTTCCGGAACATCTTTACGTTCCAAATTTTGTGAAAAAGTTGTTTGCATGATTGTTACCGTTATTATTACTGAAAAAATAATTCTTAATTGCATTTTCTCCTCTACGGATATTGTATTAAAACTTATTCTATGAAATTCGGAATTTTTTTCAATGCAACTTGCTCAATTAAAATTCAATGCGCCGCTGTTTCCCAGAGGGCGGTTCGAGCAGTCGTTTAATGACTTCAAAAATTTCCGCAATATTCCGATCATGTGAATCAATTTTTAATCCTAATTCTTTCATACGTTCGGCTAACTCCTTTTGCGTTGAAATAATTGCACATAGCATTACAAAAACTTTCTTGATTCCAATATTCACTAATATCGCTCTTTGC
>CAZQQC010000187.1:0-2812 GCA_964595365.1 uncultured Melioribacter sp. | reverse complement strand
CCGTTTCCTTCAGTCACTGGAATGCAGCAGAAAGTTTAGACGCCTGGCTGAAAAAGTTTTCCGTTCCAGGTCTTTATGGAATTGACACGCGGCGGCTAACAAAAATTTTGCGTGAACACGGAACAATGTTAGGTAAAATTGAAGTCGGAAACGAAAAAGTTGAATACTACAATCCCGACATAGATAATCTCATTTCAAAAGTTACAGTTCCCCGTGTAGAGAAATACGGCAAAGGAAAGAAAAGAATTTTACTTATTGACTGCGGCTGCAAGAAAAGCATTCTCTCAAATCTTCTGGAAAGAAATGTTACCGTTCTCCGTATTCCGTATGATTACGATATAGACAACGAAGACTTTGACGGCGTTGTAATTTCAAATGGTCCCGGCAACCCGGTTGTGTACAAACAGTTAGTTGTTTCGGCTAAGAAGCTGATCCAGAAGCAAGTTCCCACACTTGGAATATGCATGGGGCATCAAATACTTTCACTTGCAGCGGGTGCCAAAACTTACAAACTGAAATACGGGCACCGCAGCCAGAACCAGCCGGTAAAGCAAGTAGATTCCAACAAATGTTATGTGACTTCTCAAAACCACAGTTTTGCAGTAGACACAAAAACTTTACCGCGGGGTTGGCAGCCCTGGTTCGAAAATTTAAATGATTATTCTAACGAAGGTGTCCGCCACGAAAAGCTGCCGTTCCGAAGCGTACAGTTTCACCCCGAAGCTGCGCCGGGACCGGTCGATACTTCATTTATCTTCGACGAATTCTTAAAGGATGTCTAGTGAAACAGAAAGTTAAAAAAGTTTTAATTATTGGAAGTTCTGCGCTCAAGATAGGCGAAGCCGGCGAATTCGATTACTCCGGCTCTCAGGCTATCAAAGCTCTTAAAGAAGAAGACATTCGAACCATACTTATCAATCCTAACATTGCAACAATTCAAACATCGGATTACCTGGCAGATAAAGTTTACTTGCTTCCAATCAACACGCATTACGTTGAAAAAGTTATTGCAAAAGAAAAACCGGATGGAATAATTTTAGGATTCGGCGGGCAAACAGCTTTGAATTGCGGGCTCGCTCTGCATCGCGAAGGAATTTTGAAAAAATACAAAGTTCAGGTTTTGGGAACACAGATAGATGCTATCGAAAACACGGAAGACCGCCAGCTGTTCTGCAATAAACTTGCAGAGATAAATATAAAATTTCCGCAGAGCAAAGCCGTTACATCAATAAACGAAGCGGTTGAGTACGCTGAAAAAATCGGATTCCCTGTTATCATCAGAATTGCTTACGCACTCGGCGGTCTCGGTTCGGGAATTTGCCGGAATAAAAATGAAGTAAAAAAACTTGCAGCCAAAGCGTTTTCGTACTCTTCGCAAATTCTGGTTGAAGAGTACCTCGAAGGCTGGAAAGAAATTGAGTACGAAGTTGTGCGCGACCGGTTCGATAACTGCATCACCGTATGTAATATGGAAAATATCGATCCGATGGGTATTCATACAGGCGAAAGCATTGTTGTAGCACCAAGCCAAACTTTAACGAATAACGAATATCATATGCTGCGCAATGTTGCAATAAAAACAATCCGTCATCTTGGAATTGTAGGCGAATGCAATATTCAATATGCTCTCGATACAAAATCTCGGGATTATCGGGTAATAGAAGTGAATGCTCGCCTTTCAAGAAGCTCTGCTTTAGCTTCCAAAGCAACCGGTTATCCGCTTGCATTTGTTGCGGCAAAGTTAGCGCTCGGTTACGGCTTGCATGAATTACCAAACTCAATTACAAAAACAACGAAAGCTTTTTTCGAACCTGCTCTGGATTACATCGTTATTAAAGTGCCACGCTGGGACCTGAAAAAATTCCGGCTTGTCAAACACAAGCTTGGCTCTTCAATGAAATCGGTAGGCGAAGTAATGGCAATAGGAAGAAAGTTCGAAGAGACAATTCAAAAGGCAATGCGGATGCTTGACATCGGAGTTGAAGGGTTGACTGCAAGCCGGACAAAAGTTGAGTTTGAAGAACTTGAGGAAGCTTTGCGCAATCCCACCGAAGAAAGAATGTTTGCAGTAGTTCAAGCGCTTAAACAAGGGTTCTCCGTTGATTGGATTCATTCGCTCACCCATATTAATAAATGGTTCCTTTATAAGATTCAGAACATAGTTGAGATAGAAAACAGAATTGCATCGAACAAAAAACTTTCTAAAGAACTTTTGCTTGAGGCAAAACAGCACGGTTTTTCGGACAGACAAATTGCAAACGTAATTGGTAAAGATGCTCACGATGTTTATATGCTTAGACAAAAATATGATATTCATCCTTTCATCCAGCATATAGACACGCTTGCAGCAGAGTATCCGGCAAAAACAAATTACTTATACCTCACTTACAACTGCTCTGCACATGATTTCGAATTCAAACTGAAGAACAGCATAATAATTCTTGGTTCGGGTCCTTACCGAATCGGCAGTTCGGTAGAATTTGACTGGTGCTGTGTTAACACCGTTAAAACTTTACGCGAGGCTGGGCAAAAAACTGTGATTATCAATTGTAACCCCGAAACGGTCAGTACGGATTACGATGAATCGGATGCTCTCTTCTTCGAAGAACTTACCACGGAAACCATCTGGGAAATTTACAATGCGATCAAGGCAAAAGGTGCTGTTGTTTCGATGGGCGGGCAGACGCCAAATAATCTCGCTTTAAAACTTTACAATATAGGAATAAAAATTTTGGGCACGTCGACGGTTTCGATACAAATTGCTAAAAAAACTAGCAGGTTTTCTACAATGCGGGATCAGCTTGAACTAGGT
>CAZQQC010000186.1:0-2835 GCA_964595365.1 uncultured Melioribacter sp. | reverse complement strand
CCTTCGGTAAAGTTTACTGTCAAGAGTAAAAAAATTGTTTTCGGTATGTCTGCAATAAAAAATGTCGGTATCAATGCAGTTGAAACAATTGAAACCGCGCACAAAAAGCTGGGAAAAAATTTCAAAAGCATTTACGATTTTTGTTCTAATATTGATACGAGGATTGTGAACAAGCGCGCGCTGGAAGGTCTTGTACTTGCTGGCGCATTCGATTCATGCGGAGGAACGCGCTCTCAGAATTTTGATGCCATTGAAGAGGCGTTGTATTTCGGAAGTAAAGTTCAATCTGCACAAAATTCTAATATAGATAGTTTGTTCGGCGGAGATTCTGAAGCATTGCAGATTCATGAACCGGAACTTCCGAAATCAAGAGCATGGGAAACAAAAGATCGTTTAGCAAAAGAAAGGGAAGTGCTTGGCTTTTATCTAACCGATCATCCATTGAGTAAATATGAAATTGAGTACCGTTCATTTGCAACTGTGCATTTAGGCGAAACGGAAACATATAATTTTAACGAGAACGTGCGGGCTTGCGGTGTTGTAACGGAAATTCGGACTAAAATAGACAAGCGCGGAAACCGGATGGTTTTTTTCAAACTTGATGATTTTACCGGCTCGTGCGAATGTCTCATGTTTTCGAAAGTTTATGCAAATTGCGAAAATTTAATTCTGCCGGAATCAACAATACTTATAACCGGTAAACTGGAAAGTTCCGGTGATGCTGTTAAACTTCATGTCGACGAAGCTTATTCGCTTGACGAAGTAAAACAGAAACTTGCTAAACGGATCGGTATTATGGTTGATAGCGCTGTCCATAACCCGGAAACGATTTCTCAATTGAAAAAAATTATGGAAGAGCATGAAGGAAATCTTCCGGTGCTAATGTGTTTGAAAGAAGAATTAAATACGCGGGAATTTCATGTAAGTTATAAAGTTGCGTTGAATTCAGATTTCGTTCCGAAAATAAAAAAACTTCTCGGCAACGAATCGATAACATATTTTTCAAATTAAAATTGTTGGGTATAAAAACCGGTTGTGCGGCATAAATTTGATTTGATTTTTTGATTTCTTAAGTTTGTGCCACCGTAAACAACAAAAGGAACAGGATGGAAAAGAAGTGGGCACTGATTCTTGGTGCTTCAAGCGGATTTGGCGGCGCTTCTGCCGTTGAACTTTCCAAAGCCGGTTACAGCATATTTGGCATTCACCTCGATAGACAGGCAACAATGCCGGCAGTTCAGAACGTAATCAAAAAAATAGAGAAGAATGGCCAAAAAGCAATCTTCTTCAACATAAATGCAGCAGATCAAATAAAGATCGATGATACTCTCGATGAAATCAAGGAGCGTTTTACAACCAAAGAGCATCCGTACGTAAATGTTCTCATTCATTCACTTGCATTCGGAACATTGAAACCGTACATCGCAAAAAATCCAAATGATTGTGTTACGCCCGCACAAATGACGATGACGCTGGATGTAATGGCTCACTCGTTAGTCTACTGGACTCAAGGATTAGTGCAAAGAGAATTGTTTGCCGAGGGAGGAAGAATTTTTGCATTAACGAGTGCTGGCTCACATACAGTTATTCCGAATTACGGACCGGTATCGGCTGCCAAGGCAGCATTGGAAGCTCACATACGTCAACTTGCGGTTGAACTCGGCTCTATGAAGATTACTTGCAATTCAATTATGGCGGGTGTTACGGATACTCCGGCAGGAAATAAAATTCCGATGTTCGATAAAATGCTGAAAGCAGCCGAAATGAAAAATCCGGCTGGAAGATTAACTACACCGGAAGAAGTTGCAAAAGCGATTGTTCTATTGTGTGATGAAAGAGCATACTGGATTTCAGGAAATGTAATAGGAGTAGACGGGGGCGAATACATTGTTAACTACATTGGAGAAAGGACCGGCGTACCTATCAAATAAATTGGAATAGATCATGAATGAATTCTCATTTTCTGAAGAACAAAAAATGCTGCGGGAAATGACCCGCGATTTTGTTAACAACGAAATTAAACCTGTAGCTGCACAAATAGACTCCGAAGAAAAAATTCCTAAAGAATTAATTCAGAAACTTGGTGAACTTGGTTTTCTCGGCGTTTCTTTTCCCGAGGAATACGGAGGCGGAGGGTTTGGCGAAGTCGGTTACTGTTTAATGCAGGAAGAAATTGCACGCGGATGTATGTCAACTGCTACATTCATAGGTGCACATCAATCGATCGGTTCGAATGCAATTTATATCGGCGGTACCGAAGAGCAAAAACAAAAATATTTAACCCCTCTTGCAAAAGGAGAAAAAATAGGCGCATTTTGTTTAACTGAAGCTCAAGCCGGTTCGGATTCATTCAACGTGAAAACCCGCGCGCATATCGACGGGAATGAATGGGTTATCAATGGCGAAAAACTTTGGATTACAAACGGAGGAATTGCAGATATAGTTTCGGTCTTTGCGCGCACATCAAAAGGAATTAGCGCATTTATAGTTGAAACAAAAACACCGGGGTATCAAGCCGGTCCGCCCGAAAAGAAAATGGGAATTAAAGGAAGCACAACTAACGCAATAACTTTTGACAATGTTAGAATACCGAAAGAAAATCTTATTGGAATAGACGGCCGCGGTTTTATTGTAGCGATGAAAACACTCGATGCCGGGCGTTTAGGGCTTGGCGCAGCATGTCTTGGTGCGGCAAAAGAACTTTTGGAGATGTCTACGCGTTACGCTAAACAGCGCGTACAGTTCGACCAGACAATTTCAAACTTTCAGGCAATTCAATTTATGCTTTCTGAAATGGCAACATTAACTTACGCAATGGAATCAATGGTGTATCGT
>CAZQQC010000185.1:0-2887 GCA_964595365.1 uncultured Melioribacter sp. | reverse complement strand
AATATAAATTGCCTTCCCTTAAAAAAGGAACGGTTGCAGACCATTACCATCAAAAAATGAACTACACCGCCGCAAGTGGACTGGGAATTTACCCTAAGAGATTAAAAGCTGTTGTTTCTGAAAATCCGAAAGCGCTTCTTCTTTATGTGTTTCATACAGTTGGAAAGCAAGATATACTATAATTGCTATTACAAGAACACTTAACGCTGCAATAATACGGTTAGTTATCATAGTCGGAACTGTGATTTTCTAAAATTATCTTATTCACGGATCGGTAATGTGAAAGTAAAAGTGGTTCCCCGGTCGACTCTACTTTCAACAGAGATGGATCCGCCGTTCCTTTCAACAAATTCCTTGCAGAGAATCAATCCGAGACCCGTGCCGGCTTCATTATCGGTTCCCGGCGAGGAATGACTTACATCCAGTCTAAATAAACTTTCTCTAATGTTATCAGGCATTCCTACACCGTTGTCTTTGACTTCAATTTCAACAAACGAGTTGAGCTGTCTTGTCTCTGCGGTTATCACTCCGTGTTTGTTCGTGAATTTTAACGCGTTGGTAAGAAGATTTCTTAAAATAGTGTTAAGCATATCTTCGTCTGCAACAACAATTAGATTTTCCTGCGAGTTGCTTTGCATGCAGATATGTTTTCTTTCGGCTGCCCCTCTAAGAAGTTCTATATTTTCGTCAATTATTTTTTTAATATCTATTGGCTGCGGATTGAATTCTATTCTTCCGGTTTGAGAACGCGACCATTGCAACAAATTCTGGAGAAGATTATGGGAAAGATCGGCAGATTTTTTCATCTCCTCGATATAGTACAATCTTTCCTGATCGCTAAGTTCTTCATAATCGGAAAGAAGAAGATCGGAAAAACCCATTATTGTAATAAAGGGATTCTTCAAATCGTGGGCAATGATAGAAAAAAATTTGTCTTTAGTCTGATTAAGCTGTTTGAGTTCATCGGCATATTTTCTAAGAGCATCCGAAGTCCGTTTCTTTTCAATTACCTGCGCAACATGCTCTGCAACAAATGTTAGCAATTGCATTTCGTTTTCGGCGTATGCTTTTTCGTTCTCGTAATCTTGAACAACTATTACGCCTATTGTTTTGCCTTCTACCAGAAGCGGAACGCCGAGCCAAATTGCCGATGGCGCACCAACTAATTCAACCTCGCCCGACGCACGCAATTTTTTATCTGTTTCAGCATCAATCAAACAAGCAGAGCCTTTGCGTAAGACATACTCCGTAAGTCCCTTACCTAATTTTTTTGATGGCTGCGGCGGATCAAATTCATCCACAAAATAAGGGAATGAAATCATACCGCTTTTCTCGTTGTACAACGAAATATAAAAATTCTTTGTCGACATCAAAGATGATACAACTTTATGGATTTTTTCGTAAAGCATATACGTATCTGTTGCAGTGTAAGCAGCTTCAGAAATATTGTAGAGAGCATCGCGGATTTTTTCCGATTTAGTTCTTTCGGTAATATCCCTAACTACTGCCTGAATCAAATTCTGACTCGAGATTGTGATCGCGTTCAAAGACACTTCAGCATCAATTAGCATATTATCTTTTGTCTTGTGCATCCAGTAAAATCTTTGCGGAATCCCTTTCAGAGCATTGTTGATTTTTTCTGTTGCCGAGGCAAGAGAGTTTTTCCCGTCCGGTTGTACCTCGGGAGAAAAATCTACCGGTGAATGACCTATAATATCTTCTCTTGTGCAATGAAACATTCTGCAAACTGTTTGGTTGCAGTCTAAAAAAACATCTGTCATTAAAAACATGCCGTCTGCGGAATTCTCGAACATAGCGCGGTAGAGTTCTTCGTTCTTTCTTATTTTTTCTTCAATTAATTTTCTTTCGGTAATGTCTCTTGTAATTCCAAATACACCGGTTATTTCTCCTTCGCTGTTCAAAAGAGGCATTTTAGTAGTTGAAGCCCAGGTAATTCTTCCGTCCGGAAAGTCTTCCCTTTCTTCTTTTCCAATAATTGGTTCACCTGTTTTAATTACACGTTGTTCATCGTTATATGCTTCGCGGGCGTGGTTGTGCCCGAAAATATCATAGTCGGATTTATTTATTAGGTCTTTAACCTGTGAGAACCCGAGTTTTTTAGCAGTAGCTTTACTTGCTCTTACGAATCTGCCTTCTAAATCTTTGAAATAGATACTATCGGGACTATTTTCGAGCAGGGTTATGAACTGATGCTGTTCTTCAGCCAGCTTTCCGGCAATTTGTTTTTGTTCGGTTACATTCTCTATCAGTCTTATAAACCGTTTTCTTTTTTTGTTGTTACCGATAAGCAGCACGGTCGACTTGCCCCAGATTATAGCTCCGTCTTTTGTAACGAATCTTTTTTCAGTTTGGTATTGATTTCTTTTTCCCAAAAGAAGTTCCTCAAAAAGTGCTGCATCGGCTGCATAATCTTGCGGGTACGTTATTCCTTTTATGCTTAGTTCCAGAAATTGCTTTTGTGTATAGCCGAGCATATTAAGGAATGTTCGGTTTACTTTAAGAAGTTTCCCAGATTCATCGCCGATTATTATACCGATACCGGCATTTTCGAAAATAGCATTAAAAAAAATACTGCTTTCATCCTGAAGATATTTTTTCAGGTTCTTAACAGGCGATTTATTTTTTGCTGACTTTTTATACTGAGTTCTGTTTTTTCGCTTATTATTTCGGGGGCTGGGTTTTTTAGCCATATTTTTAATAACCAAAATTTGGCAATGCTTAACTGTGTTCTCATTTTAACTTAAGTAGAGTAAATTTATCATACGTTCTATACACTGTACTTAAGCTATAAAAAAAATTTTTATATTCAAATAAAATTATAAAGCTCAACGCAATCAGAATTTTTTCCTAACCGCGTCTCGAAACC
>CAZQQC010000184.1:0-3038 GCA_964595365.1 uncultured Melioribacter sp. | reverse complement strand
CAATAATTTTTGAAACTCTTGCTAATCTGTACAAAGACAAAATCAACTGGGCACGTGTAAGATTTTTTTGGGGTGACGAAAGATGTGTTCCCCCCGATAATCTTGAAAGCAATTATGGAATGACAAAAAAAACTTTGCTCGATAAAATTAACATACCGCCGGAAAATGTTTACAGAATATTTGGCGAAAATAACCCGGTTGACGAATCGGCAAGGTATCAAAAACAATTTCTAGAGTTATCCGGAGGAAATTTTTCCAGTGCTAAGTCCGATTTAACAATGCTGGGATTAGGCGATGACGGACACACCGCTTCAATCTTCCCGGAAGACCGGGAAATGTTCTTAACGGAAAAATTGTTTGCTTTTGCAGAGCATCCTGTAACAAAACAAAAAAGAATTACTGCAACCGGAAGATTGATCAATAACTCGCAGAAAGTAGCCGTTCTTGTAACCGGAAATGACAAAGCAAAAGTGTTAAACGAAATTCTTAACAGGCAGAACGGTTATCTAAAATATCCTGCCGCGCACATCAAACCCGCTAACGGAACTCTTGAATGGTATATCGATGTGAAAGCCGCTTCACTATTGTCGAAACAGTAAACAACTGCACTCCGGTTGTTAGCCGATGGAATAATTCTACATCACTCGGTTAAATTAATTTACAGAATTATTTTTTACAAACTGATTCGAAAATCTTTTCACGTAATTATTCCGCTTATATGTAAAAAATCAATGCATTTTTGAGCAATAGAAAAACAACCGTGCAGCACTGAATAAACATATTTTCCAATTTTGATTAACTTTGCCTTGCAAATTCAAATTTTTATCAACGGAGAAATAATGTTGAGCGACAAAAAAGATTTTAGTTTTTCTGCAGCAGGTTATGAAGCTTCGATCCTGGAAACACTAAAAGAAATAAAGAACCAAAAAATAGTTGAACGTATCTGGAATAAAGATTACACTGTTTGGAGCGATAGCCCGGGTGAAATTACTAACCGTCTCGGCTGGCTGCACAGCCCGGAAAATTCAAAAGCAGCATTGCCGGAAATAAAAAAGTTTGTCGATGAGATCGGAAATGAAAAATTTGAAACCGCTCTTCTATTAGGAATGGGAGGCTCGAGTCTGGCACCGGAAGTATTTCAAAATATTTTCGGTTACAAAACCGGATATCTTAAACTTAGCGTTCTTGACAGCACCGATCCGGACGCTGTTCTGAACATGACAAAAAAATTTGATCCGGCAAAAACACTTTACATTGTTTCAACAAAATCCGGCGGTACGGTAGAAACGATTTCTTTTATGAAATATTTCTACAATTTTGTTTTGGAAAAACTTGGTGCCGAAAAAGTCGGGCAGCATTTTATTGCTATTACCGATCCCGGAAGCGGATTGCAGCAGATGGCTGAAGATCTGAAATTCAGAAAAATATTTATGAACGATCCTAACATTGGCGGGCGTTACTCTGCTCTTTCATTATTCGGAATTGTTCCTGCGGCACTTGCGGGCATCGATGTGAATACAATTTTGGAAAGAGCGTCTGCAATTGCAGATCGATCCAAAGACGGAAACAATTCGGCTGCAAAGCTTGGCGCAATTATGGGTACGCTTGCAAACGCCAATGTTGATAAGGTTACTTTCATTATCCCGCCGCAGATTAATCCGTTTGGCGCGTGGGTCGAACAATTAATCGCTGAAAGCACAGGAAAAATGGGCAAAGGAATTCTTCCTGTTGAAAACGAGGCTGTTGAGTTGCCGGAGTTTTATTCTAACGACAGACTTTTCATTTACGTCAAATTGAGAAACGACAGCACTCTTAACGGCAAAGTTGAGAAATTAAAGGCAGCAGGATTTCCGGTTGTTGAAATAATCTGGAATGATCTTTTCGATCTCGGAGCCGAATACATCAGGTGGGAATTGGCAACTGCAATCGCCGGATGGAAAATTGGAATCCAGCCGTTCGATCAGCCAAATGTTGAAGCAGCAAAAATTCTTGCACGGCAGATGATTAAATCCTTCAAAGAGAAAGGCATGCTGCCGGAGCTTAAGCAAATTGTTAAGGAAAATGAAATTACTGTTTACGGAGAATTTAATTTTCTAAGCGTTGCCGATGCATTAAATTCATTTCTGGACAAAGCGAATGATAATATTCTGCCGCGCAGATACGTCTCTATTCATGCTTATCTTACTCCCGCTTCAACAGTAAAGCGAGGCGAACCCGATGAAGCAACAGCTTCCGCACTGCAGACTTTAAGAAGAAAAATTCAGAAGAAATATAAAACTGCAACAACTATCGGTTACGGTCCGCGCTTTCTTCACTCAACCGGACAACTTCACAAAGGCGATGCAGGAAACGGATTGTTTATTCAATTTACTTCAAATGCACGGGAAGATACACCGATACCGGACGAAGCCGGCAGGGAAAAATCATCGATCGGTTTTGAAACTCTTATACATGCGCAATCGCTCGGAGATTTCAAAGCCCTTGAAGAGAACAGGAGAAATATAATCCGGTTTCATCTTGGCGACGATGTTCTAAACGGGATAAAAAAGCTTACGGAATTAATCCGATTTATGTAATTGGAATTCAAGCACCGTTTACATTATCAGGAAATCCTGATCTAATAAAAATCGGTTACGATTGCGGCTTCGGCGAAAAGAACTCTATGGGTTTCGGACTTGCTCAAAAGATTGAGTAATGATTATTGGCAATAGTTAATTACAAATTGCAAATTACTAATTGCCGATTCGTAATAAATGTTTTGTAATGCCTAATTGTTACTAATGTGGCGGAGCTGTATTCGGAAAAGAGAAAGTTATAGGTTGAATGTTACAAGTTGCTTGTGGAAAAAGTTTCGGCTTTTTGCATAGCTGTGTTTTAGAAACGATCGATCCCGATAAGCAACTTTCTAATTGTACTAAGTTGGAATTACTTTGTTGAAAAAGCACCCGCAGAAGTTCAAAATTCATATTGGACGACTATCGACAAAGTGGAATTTTCTTTTGTCCGTGAGAATCTGTGTTGTCCGCGTCGTCTGTGTT
>CAZQQC010000183.1:0-3107 GCA_964595365.1 uncultured Melioribacter sp. | reverse complement strand
TCATCAAATTAATTTGATCGAAGAGCGGATAAATTTGCGCATATATACCTGCTTCTAAACCGTTAGCTGCGGTGAGTATAATTTCCGGATTAACAGCATCGAGGGCAGTACGTAGGGTAGTGATGAGCGTAGTGTAAAGTATTGCATCAGCAAAAACTAAGGGCTCCCAGTCGATATCAATGCCGTCATAACCACGGGAAGTTACAAAGGAAATTATGTTCGTAACAAAAGTAGTGAGCTTCAGCAAACTACTTGCGCTTCGGAAGCCGCCTCCGCTGTTCGCACCACCAACCGCGATAAGCACTTTTACACCACGTTTGTGAGCAAGCGATATTAGTTCGGAGGAATTGGTTCCGGAAATTTTATTTGCCGATGTATCGAGCGTTCCATCTGAATTTGGAACCAGCGCAAAATGAATAATGTGGGTAACGGCAGAAAAATCTATATTCTGTGCGGGTAAATACCCATCGTTATTTTGTCCTTGCATCCATCCGGCATAATAAGCAGTAGTCCATAATTTTGTTTGTGCTGAAGTAAACCTGTACGTGAAAATTAAAAGTATAAATACCAATAGATTCATTATCGGTAATGGATCGGGCTTCTTTATAGACATTTTTTCTCTTTGCTCTTTTGTGATGAATTGTATTTTGTAAACAAACGCTCATAAATACCTTTAGCGGTATACTTAATAGATATCAAAATATTGAAGAGATTAGATGAGCCTCCTAAAATTTATTACGGTGTGAAGTTAGTCTATAAGTTTGTGTTCAATGGCGTATACTGTTAACTCGGTATCGGTTTTCATTTTCATTTTGTTCAGGATCCTGGTGCGGTAAGTATGCACGGTTCTAATACTAAGTGAGAGTTTATCTGCAATATCGCGGATTTTTTCGCCGGCGGCTATCTTGCGGAAGATCTGGAATTCTCTATCCGAAAGAATTTCGTGAGGCAATTTATCAAGATTTTTATCGAATTCAGTGGCAAGTTTTTCTGCAATGGATGTGGTAATAAATTTTCTGCCGCCAATAATTTGCCTTACAGCTCTAACAATTTCTTCCGGTTTGGTATCTTTAGTAAGATATCCTGATACACCTGCCTTTAGAGCTCGAACGGCAAAACGCTCTTCGGGATGCATAGTTAAAACCAGTATTGGAAGTTTTGGAAAAAGCTGTTTAACATCGCTTATTAAATCAAGACCGCTTCGCCCCGGCATTGACAGATCCGTTAATAAAATATCCGGATTATATTCCTTAATCTCTTCAAGTACTTCGTGGGGAAGAGCTGCAGCTGCTACTACCTTAAAATCATTTTCTTCTTCCAGAACATCTTTTATTCCTTTTCTAACCAGCGGATGATCGTCCGCTATTATAATTCTAATCATAATTTTTCTTCCTGCTTATATGGTACATACACCAGCAATCTTGTTCCTTGCCCAATATCGGAATGAATTTCAAAACTTCCATTAAGTGCCGTTACTCTTTCACGTATTCCCAGCAAACCTGTTGAAGTTGGGGCTGTCAATTTATTTTTATCTATTCCTCTGCCATTGTCCTTCAACTCGAGCATTAATTTGTCGTCAACAATTCTTAAATCAATAATTACATTTGTTGCCGAAGAATGTTTTGCAACATTAGTCAAACCTTCCTGTAGAATTCGAAAAATTGCAGTTGATGTGTGCCTATCCAGATTTATATCGTTTTGAAGTTTGATAATCTTACATCTAATGCCGGTTCTGGTTTCAAATTCCTGTGCCTGCCACTGAATTGCAGTGTACAAACCGAGTTCATCAAGCACGGCAGGCCGCAGTTCTGTTATTATTCTGCGGGAAGAACGTATTGTACTTTCAAGAAGTTTTGCAATAGAAGAAATTTTTTCCAATAAAGAATTTCTTTGAAGTGGTTCGGAAATGGTTTTTGAGATGGTGCGGCTGAGAACGGTTAAATCCATGTGAAGCACCGTAAGCATTTGACTGAACTCGTCATGAAGCTCTCTTGCAATGCGCAACTTTTCTTCTTCTCTTGCCTCTTGAAGATGTTTTGCAAGCGAACGAAGCTGCATTTCCTGTTCATGCAGCAGTTCTTCGGATATTTTATTCTTCGTAAGATCCCGGATAATAATTGAGAATGTGCCCGTTTCCAAATCTTCATCGTTCAATCTCGTGATGGTTAGCGATGCCCACAACCTTTCTCCGTTTTTTTTTACGAGCTGCAGTTCAGTTTCAACGTGCTCGTCTTTTTTTGCCTTGTCCAGCAAAGATGTTGAATTAATACTTTCTTCGGAGTCTCTAGGGAAAAAAACAAAAAAATTTTTCAGGATAATTTCTTTTTCTTCATATCCCATAATTTTTTCGGCGCCGGTATTCCAGCTAATAATTCTTCCGCTAAAGTCTAGCATAAAAATTGCATAGTCTTTTACATTTTCAATTAAAGAACGATAACGTTTTTCGCTTTCGCGTGAAGCTTCCTCTATAAGTTTTTTCATTAGGTTCTCACCTAAAACTTCCGTTACATCTTTGACTATCAAAATTATTCGAGCACCATCGTTCGTAACAAAACGGCGGGCGGTAAATTCCAAATTAATTTTTCTATTGTCTTTTCTTAATACGATAGCATTGAAAATGTTTATCGAATTGTTATGCCTAAGTGCTTTAGCCATTTCAGCTTTGAAATTATCTCCGTCTTTCTCGACCACTAAATTTGTTAAAGAAGGAATGTCAAAAATTTCTTTTGCAGTATACCCGCATATTTTACAGAATGTTTCGTTAACAAAAACGAATTCTTTCGTATAGGCGTCAATTATCAAAAGTCCTATATTTATCTCGCCTAATGTTTTTAGAAAATTTTCGTGCAATTCATTATTTGTTAACTGCTGGGTTTCCGAAATAATTATCTGCATTTTACGTTCTGCAGCATCGATTGAGTTGAATATTGAATTAGGTAATCTTGAAAGATTAGTATTGGTTATATAATCGGCAGCTCCTTCTTTCATACACCGGACTGCTGCTTCTTCGCTTTGCGGTTTCGTTACTACAATTAACGGAACATTTATACTATGTTTCTTGATGTATTTAAGCGCACTTAAACCATCAACATAAGAAAGAGAAGAAT
>CAZQQC010000182.1:0-3172 GCA_964595365.1 uncultured Melioribacter sp. | reverse complement strand
GATGTTCAATCTTTCACCTTTACCATTTTCACCTTACGACACCACGGAAATGCAACGCGTTGTGAATTTATACCATGAGCAATTAAAAAATAAGTTCGTTAGGTCTGTATCAATCTATAATTATGATGGAACAATAGTCTCTTCGACAAATAAAGATGCAGTTGGACGTAATTACAGGGGAGGAGACTTTTTTATCTGGGCATCGCAGAAAGAAAACAAAGGGAAAGTTTTCATATCATCTTTGATTAGATCTCAAGAAGGAAACAATGAAACCCCTCCGTACTTCCATTTTCTGCTTGCAAAACCATTGTATCAAAATATTGAAAACAAAAAAAATTTTTCATCAAACGAAAAATTTGCAGGTGTCTTTACAATCACTGTTGATCTACCCGGGTTGCTTGGAGATGCCATTCAGTTTGCAAATAGTCCAAACCGCCGTCTACATGCGTGGCTTCTTAATAGGGATGGAACACTTCTTTTTTCTTCAGAACATCCCGAGATGACGAACAGGAATTTCAGCAAATCCGATCAATCATGTAGCCGGTGCCATACTTCTTTCGATTATGTATCTCAAATTTTAGAGGAGAAAATGGGCATTGTAGATTACGGGTTAAAAAATTTCCCCCGTAAGCTGGCTGCATTTGCTCATGCACAATATGCCAACATGTCATGGATTGTCGTTATTAACACCCCTTACGATAAGGTTACCGATTCAGTTAATAGATTTCTGCAAGAGATAATTTTTTTATTTGGCTTAATGCTTGTTAGTATCATTAGTGGTTCAGCTATTCTTTACCGGAACAACATGTACCGGGTAAAAGCGCAGGAGGAAACAAAGAGATTAAGCGAACGGCAAAAGCTTGAAGATGAAATAATAGAATCTGAAGACCGCTATAGAAGTCTTGTTGAATTATCACCCGATGCAATTGCAGTACACAGCAATGGTAAATTCATATACCTGAATGCAGCAGGATTAAAACTTTTCGGTGCAAGTTCTCCCGAAGAAATAATTGGAAAATCTATACTCGATTTTGTTAATCCCGACTTTCACAAGATTGTAGCAGAGCGGCTACGGCTGATGAGAACAGAAGGAAAAGGAGCTTCTTTAATTGAAGAAAAATTTCTCCGTCTCGACGGATCGGTTATCGACGTTGAAGTAGCTGCAATTCCTATTATATATAAAGGGGAACACGCTGTTCAGGTTGTGATAAGGAATATCTCCGAACGCAAAAAAGCTGAAATGGAAATATCCAATCAGAAAATTAGATTCCAGCAGCTATTTGAAAATACTCCTGCCGGAATTGTAATGCTGGATGAGAATGACAAAGTTCTTTTCATCAACAAAGGTTTTGAACAAATTTTTCAATTTACTCTCAATGAAATTCAGGGCAAGCATATCAATGATGTAATCATACCCGAAAATTTACGTGATGAAGCTGTATTTTTATCCCAAAGAACAATCCGCGGAGAAGCCGTAGAACAGGAAACAGTACGTAAACGTAAAGATGGAAGTCTGGTTGATGTTCATACATACGGCGTTCCGATGGCTTTAGATAAAAAAAGGATCGGTCTTTACGGAATGTATGTAGATATAACCGAACGTAAACGAGCCGAAGAAATGCTTCATGATAGTGAAAAGCGTTACCGGAACTTATTTGATAATAATCCTCTACCGATGTGGGTATATGATATGAAGACTTTACGATTCTTGAAGGTTAACGAAGCAGCAATTCAGCATTACGGTTATTCGAACGATGAATTCCTTTCTATGACTATCAAAGATATACGTCCCAGGCAAGATGTACCGGCTCTTTTGGAAAACATTAAAAGCAGAGAAAGTGGAATAGATAAAGCCGGCATATGGCGGCATATCAAAAAGGATGGCTCCGTTATTGATGTGGAAATTATTTCCCACATAATTAATTTTGATAGCCACCGTGCAGAATTAGTTCTTGCAATTGATGTTACTTCACGCAGAAAAGCTGAAGAAGCTCTTAAAGAAAGTGAAGAGAAATTTAGAAACCTTGCCGAACAATCTCCGAATGTAATTTTTATTAATAAGAAAGATAAAGTTGTTTATACTAATAGAAAGTCGGAAGAGATGTTTGAATACAGCAAGGAAGAATTTTATTCGCCGGATTTCAATTTTTTTTCCTTAATTGCTCCCGAATATGTTGATTTGGTAAAAGCAAATCTGAACAAACATTTTGATAACAAAGAAGTAGAACCTGGAGAGTATACGCTTATAACAAAAAAGAGGAAAAGATTAGACGGAATAATTTCTACCAGATTGATTAACTATGAGGGCGGAAAAGCAATACTGGGAATTATAACGGATATTACCGAGCGTAAACAGATAGAAAAAGAAATTCTCCGTGCAAAAGAGAAGGCAGAAGCATCTGAAAAATTAAAATCGGAATTCCTTGCGCAGATGTCGCATGAAATCCGCACCCCGTTAAATGTTTTCTTGAGTCTCTCGAACAATATTTTTGAAGAGCTGAAGGAAAAAAATCAATTAACGGAAGATATTACAGAATCATTCTACGGCATAAATGATTCCGGCAGAAGAATCGTTAGAACTATAGAATTGATATTGAACATGTCCGAAGTACAATCCGGCAGCTATAATTACCAGCCGGCACAGACCGATATTTATGCTGAAATTCTACAACCGCTTTTCACAGAGCACCAATCTTATGCAAATGAACAGAAATTAGAATTCAATTTGCTAAGGAACACCCGAGAGACCACATCGTTTGTCGATTCATATTCTGTAAAGCAGATCTTTACTAACCTGATGGATAACGCAATCAAGTTTACTAAAAAAGGGGGCGTAACAATAACTGTTGATAAGAATAAAAAAAGAAAGTTAACAGTTTGTGTGGAAGATACCGGAACGGGAATTTCTGAAGATTATTTACCAAAACTCTTTACACCGTTTCTGCAGGAATCACATGGTTACTCGAGAAATTATGACGGAACGGGATTGGGTTTAGCACTCGTTAAAAAATTCTGCGATATGAATAATATCTTGATTGAAGTAAAATCCGAAAAAGGGAAAGGCAGTATTTTCTGTCTTACATTTCTAAGTTAACTTCTACAAAAAACAAATTTTAATTTTGATGGTAATGGTCTGCAACCGTTCCTTTTTTAAGGGAAGGCAATTTATATT
>CAZQQC010000181.1:0-3181 GCA_964595365.1 uncultured Melioribacter sp. | reverse complement strand
TTACACACACTCGCCTCGTCCCGCAAGGCGGGGCGGGCACTTAAACTCTTTCTCCTCCGTCCTTAAGTTGGTAAGAGTTCTTGCATGTAGTTCCTCCTTAATTTGGTTTGTAATATGGTTTTTAATTTCACACACTTTGGTCTTAGCCTTAAGGTACAAGACACAAGCTGCAAGATATAAATTGCATGCTAGACCCCTTTGTTGAGATTTTGAAATTTTTCTGTTGTTGGAAGGCAGTAAAAAAGTTAACTTCATTTATTTTACTCTATTATGTTAATTAATCTGCAACATTACTTTAAAAAATAAAAATAGGTATAACCTTTCCTTTATTATCATCACACACACAGCTAATAATTTTAAATAAAATCACGATATTTTTTTCAGGTCCTTACCAAGGACAATGACAAAATAGGAATTCAAATAATACTTGTCAATATATTTTTAAAGAAAAAAACAACATGTGATATAAAGCTCGGCATAGCAATCGGCTCAGTGGTGCTCTGTGCCTGCACACCGAAGTGCTCACATTTATGTTTTAACGCTTCGGCGGAGGCAGGCACACAGGTGCGGATCCTCTGTGTTACTCCGTGTAACTGAGACCTTCAAGAATTTCACTGAGTTCCACAGAGAAGTCACAGAGTAACACGGTAAAAGAAAAACATTTTGATTGTCTACAACATCTGAAAAATTCAGGAATGTCATTTCGAAGGAGCGCCCGCCTCGGCAAGCCGAAGGCGAGACGGGAAGCAACTGAGCTTGCCTCGCTTCATTTATATTCAGCGAGTCAAAGCGGGAAATCTTATTGAAATCGTAGATTTCTCCCTTCGGTCGAAATGACAAATAGCATTTTTCAGAAGTCTCTGTCTATAAATCCAATCTACTTGAAATTGTTTAACTTTGTTTTTAAGTTTGGTGGGAATTCCCACAGAACAAAGGAAGCCATGAAAATAAAAGTAATAAAACAATACACAACAAGTCTCGATACCAAAAAAAGAATTACAATAAGAGAAGCAGCTTTCTCTCTCTACAATGTCAAAGTATTCAATGATGGAAAAGTCGTACTAAATCCGCGTGTTTTGATTGATCCAAATACCATATCGAAGAAGACGTTCAAAGTGATAGAATCCTCGATGAAAAGTTTAAAAGAAGGCAAAGTTTCCTCACCCATTAAACTAGACGAGTTTGATTGGGATAAAGAGGAATAACCGATGAGCTTCAAGATACGTCTCGGTCTACCGGAAGTTTATGATTTATGGTGCGACTTAAGCGAACGTAGAAAAAGAAATAAATTAGGGAAAGCCGGGATTAGCTTTCACAACAAACCGGGAAAAGTTTTTAATTTACTTTCAACTAATCCGCGGCATCCTTCTTTATCATCGCACGAAATTCTACTCCTCTCAAAAAGGTATGGCCAGAAAGTATGGCAATCATATCTTGAAAACAAAACACCTGCTGCGGGCAGAATTTTTTGGGTGTACGGACCCGGCAAAAATGAAATCACAATTATAGGAATTGAACCTCATCCCGAAGATTCAAAGCACGGTTATTCAGCAATTAAACTCTCCGATATTTTAAAGAGGTAATTTTAGATGTAAGGTAAGCAAGCTAATCGACCCGCATACTCTTATAAGGCGAACAAGCTGTTCACCCTACAAAAAAAATTAAAACAAAAAAAATGCCGTGTCATAGACCCGCCACTACTTATTTCTTATTTCTTCAGCCGTTGGCTGAGTCTTCCGATTTCTATTGCAGCGCATTTCAGCTTGAGAAAAATTTTTATTAAGTTCCATCCGGAATTACAAAAAAATTTTCACAATAAATTGTTGTTCTTTATGGCAAAAGCAAATCCGAAAACTTTTGTTCTCGATACAAACGTAATACTGCACGATCCGACCTGTATAAACCATTTTCAGGAAAACAATATTATTATACCGCTTGCGGTAATCGAGGAGTTAGATCATTTCAAACGGGGGAATCAGGTAATCAATTTAAATGCGCGCGAGTTTGCCCGAACTTTAGATTCGATTACGGGAAATGAAATTTTTAACGGCGGTGTTCCACTGGGACGCGGCAAAGGCAAAGCCAGAATTGTAATCACACGCGGACTTGCAAAAGAGATTCACGATGTTTTCAGGGAAGACAATACCGATCATAGAGTTCTAAGCGTTGCATTCGAGGCAAATAAGGATGGCAAAGAAAAAGTTAGAACCATTCTTGTAACGAAAGATGTTAATCTGCGAATGAAGGCAAAGGCACTTGGCATTCCGGCAGAAGATTACACAACCGACCGCGTTACAAATGTAGAAGAACTTTACAGCGGTAAATCGACGGTCGAAGATTTTGATGACGATATTCTTCAGAAATTATATCAGCCGCCGTTCGAAGTTCCTTCCAAACAAATTCTCCGCAAGATAAAATCGGAAGCAATTCCGAATAAATATTTCATCATGCGAAACTCGAGCCGCTCGGTTTTGTCGTGTCTCGATCAGGAAACCGAGAAGTTTAAACGCATCGATAAAGAAGTTGTTTATGGAATTAAACCGCGCAACGCCGAACAAACTTTTGCCGTCAACGCACTGGTAAATGTAAACATTCCGCTGGTTTCTTTAACCGGCAAAGCTGGAACGGGAAAAACATTGCTGGCATTGGCTGCTGCGCTTCAAGTAAGAAAAAGTTACAGACAAATTTATGTCGCCCGTCCGGTTGTTCCGCTGAGCAATAAAGATATCGGCTACCTTCCGGGCGATGTAGAAAGTAAACTTGCACCTTACATGCAGCCGCTGTGGGACAATCTAAAAGTAATTCAGGATCAGTTTTCCGAAACAGATAAAAATTTTCAGCTTATCAATACAATGTTAAAGGACGAAAAGCTGATGATAGAACCGCTGAGTTATATACGCGGCAGGAGTTTGCAAAGAATTTATTTTATAGTCGACGAAGCTCAAAACTTAACACCACATGAAATAAAAACAATTATCACCCGCGCCGGCGAGGGCGCAAAAATTGTTTTGACCGGCGACATTTATCAAATCGATCACCCTTATCTTGATGCACAATCGAACGGACTTTCTTATTTGATCGAACATTTCAAAGGGCAAAGACTTTACGCACACGTTAATCTTGAAAAAGGAGAACGTTCCGAGCTGGCAGAGCTGGCAAGTAATTTACTGTAACCCTGCAC
>CAZQQC010000180.1:0-3242 GCA_964595365.1 uncultured Melioribacter sp. | reverse complement strand
ATAAATAAGGAATGATAGTGAAAACTAATACGACCGATGAACAGTTATTCTTGCGTCTTTTCGATTATTATGAGACTATAAAAGAAAAGAGGATCGATTCCTACTTCATTCCGCACCGGCAGATTCCGGAACTTTTGAACGAATTAAACGGTCACAAAATTTTTCAAATAGAAAAAATCGGTAAATCGGTTGAACAAAAAGAAATTTATTCCATCGTTTTCGGAAAGGGAAAAATTAAGGTTCTGGTGTGGTCTCAGATGCACGGCGACGAACCGACTGCAACAGCGGCAATTTTTGATCTTTTGAACTTCTTCGCAAAGAACGATTCATTTAACGATCTGAAAGAAAATATTTTGAATAAACTAACTTTTCATTTTATTCCAATGCTGAATCCGGATGGCGCAGAAAAATTTAAGCGTGAAAATTCTTTTAACATCGATCTTAACCGCGATGCAGCGCGTCTCCAATCCGATGAATCGCAATTGCTTAATGAATATGTCAAAAAGATTCAGCCGGATTTCGGATTCAACCTGCATGATCAGAATAGCTATTATACCGCAGGAAGAACTAACAATCCAACTGCCGTTTCGCTTCTTGCGCCGCCAATGGATTACGTTAAGAGCATAAATTACGTCCGCGAAAAAAGCATGCAGATAATTGTGAAAGTCTTTAGCACGCTTTCAGTTTTTGCGCCGCAGAAGATTGCCCGCTACAAAGACGATCACGAACCGCGCTCTTTCGGCGATCGCTTTTCGAAGAACGGCATCAGTACAATTTTGATTGAGTCCGGCTTTTATAAAGACGATGACAATAAAAATTTTATTAGAAAGCTGAATTTTATTGCGATGATTTCTGCTTTTCGGTCAGTGGCAGAAAAGAGTTATGAGAAAATAAACTATACAAAATATTTTGCGATACCCGAGAACGATGAATTGCTGTTTGATCTTCTGCTGCGAAATTTAACCATGAACTATAACGGAAGAAACTTTTTAGTCGATGCCGGTATCAAACGTACAAAAAAGTTGGATGTTCAAACAAAAAAATTCTTCTATGAGAGCACTATTGCTGAAATCGGTGATTTATCAATTTTTTACGGAATTGAAGAACATGATTTTCACGGATACGAAATCAAGGCGGAAAAGTTGTTATCGGTAGATGATGCTGCCGATTTTGGATTATCAAGGAACGGCGTTATAGAGTTTGAAATCAAAAACGGATTTTTGAACAAACGCGCCAACTAAGTCCAAATATTAATTGAATCGATATTTATTTAACTTTCATTTGTAAAAACTCCTTCTTTGAAAGATAACCGCGTTTATGCGAGCAATCACAAATAAATTGTCGAACGAAGAACTCAAGGAGCGTTACCGCGAGTTCGAAAAAGAAGCCGTGCCTCATATGGACGCAGTATATAATTTTGCGCTGCGAATGACCGGTGACGAAGATGACGCCGACGATCTGGTTCAGGAGACCTACCTCAAGGCTTTCCGTTTTTTCAATAAATTTGAAAAAGGCACTAACTGCAAAGCATGGTTGTTCAGAATCTTAAAGAACTCGTACATAAACGATTACCGCAAGCAAACTAAAGAACCGACTAAAATCGATTACGATGATGTTCAGAATTTTTACGAAACTATAAAAGCTGAAGAAGTTGAAATACAGCATTACGAACCCGATGCTTTCACAAATTTGTTAGATGATGAAATTTCAGGTGCAATAACAGAATTACCCGAAGACTTCAGAACAGTTATCATTCTTAGCGATATTGAAGGATTTACTTACGAAGAGATAGCCGATTTTGTCGATATTCCGGTAGGAACTGTACGTTCACGTTTACACAGAGCACGTAAAATGCTTTATGCACAACTTTACGATTATGCCAAAGACAAAGGATTTGTAACAAAGAAAAAAGGTTCTAAATAAAATCTGGAAGGTGCCAGTTATGGAAATAGCAGAAGAGATAACGGCTTACGTTGATAATGAAGTAAAAGATCTTCCGGTTAAATACAGAATGTGGGAATTGATTAATCACAATTTCCCAATTCGAAACGAATACTTGATCCAGAAAAAAATTAAAGAGTTGTTGCAGCAAAGATTTGCAAACTGTGTTGTGCCTGATAAACTGAAAAGCAAGATTCTAACCGGCATCTTTCAAAAAAAAATTGACTAAACGCGTGTTTAACATTAAGAACATAATTGTTCCAACGGATTTCAGCAGACTTTCACAATCGGCATTTGAATATGCGCACGATCTTGCCGAACGGATGGATGCAACAATCCATCTTGTTTATATCTTAGAAAAAAATCCCCCTTTTCTTGTCGCCAAAGGTCTGCATGTAGATGAGGCAACTGTAATGAAATCGATGGAAGAAGAAGCTTTCAAGCAATTAAATGAATTTGCAGAAGTCTTAAAGGAAGAATCGCTAATCAATATTCTCCCTGTTCTCAGACGCGGAATGGACTACGAAGAAATCGTCAACTATGCAAAAGAGGTCGAAGCCGAACTAATAGTTATTGCCACGCACGGCAGAACCGGCTTGCTTCATAACCTGCTGGGAAGCGTAGCAGAAAAAGTAATCAGATACGCCAGGTGCCCCGTTCTGGTTATCAATTCGCCTAACGATGTAGAGTAACAAACAACTTGGGTAGGTATCAAAATTTGATAAAATTATCATAAAAATAACAAGTTTGACCATTTCCCGAGGGAACATGATTACAATTTTATGCGGATAACGAACAAAGTTGTAATTGTTTTTGTTTTATTCGATAATATATTATACATTAACTATTAACTAATGTTAGAAAGTAATTCGTATGACACTGAGAGAACAAAAAATACTTACCGCTATCAAGTATTTTGCAAAGACTACAAAGTATCTCGGCAGAACAAAATTATTTAAGTTGCTATACTTCTGGGATTTTCGTTACTTCTCAAAACACGGCAAAAGTATAACCGGTTTTGATTACGTGACTTATCCTTTTGGTCCCGTGCCCGAGGAATTATTCCAAAAAATTATTAACGGCAAACTGCCTAAAGAATTTAGTGAAAATTTCGAGATTGAAGACGATAAGGATATTGATTCTGAAGATAAGTATAAGCGATTTAAGGTAAGGCTTCTCAAAAAAGAAATTAATTTTGATTGTCTAACAAAATATGAAAAAGATGCACTCGATGAAGTAGTTGAAATATTCAAGGACTGTTTCGCTAAAGATATTGTTGAAAGTACCCACCTACCAAATAC
>CAZQQC010000179.1:0-3442 GCA_964595365.1 uncultured Melioribacter sp. | reverse complement strand
TTCAATTCAAACCTTGAAACGATTACATCAAAGCCGGTGGAATGAGCAGGGGCATCTCGGTTTATTTTCCGACAAACGTTTTGAAGAATTCATTATACGTGTCGGTGAAATATTTTTTGACAAAGGATGGCTTTGGTTTAAGGAAGCGAAGCTTAACAATAAAATTATCGGAACACGGCTGGCATACAAATTTAAGGACAGGATTTACGACTACCTCAGCGGGTTTGATTATAAACACTCTGCCGCTTCATTTAGACCCGGCATCACACTCATTTTTTCGATGATCGAAGATGCGGTATTTCACAATTATAAAACCGTTGATTTTTTGAGAGGAGCAGAGAAATACAAATTTGAATTCTCTACAGCCGAATGCAATAATTACAACATTATAATAATTCACCCTGATTCAATTTCCGGATTTAGAACTATGCTGTTTTACTTTGTAAAAACCCACATCAAACTGATGTTTCGTATTAAAACCGAGATAGCGATGATAAAACTTCAGATGGAAAGGCGCGGTAAAATTATGTTTCTTCTTCCCTACGTCAGGTTTTGCCTTAGCAGGTTTAAAGCTTCTGCCGCAAGAAACAAAACAAGAAATACTAAGGAAGAAAAAATCCGGCAGCCCGGGGAAAACAACTTACCAAAGCCGGGCACTAGAAAAAATAAAAAATACATTTCTCGAACAATGAAAAAATCGGCGGCTCATTACTTACAGCCTGCCGGTAATGAAAATGAAACAATCGCTGTTAAGAAGCAAGTTGTAGAATAAAGATGGTGTTATTGAATTAATCTGACAGGTACAAAGAGAAAAAAATAATGATTAGGATTATAGAAAACATAAACGCGTTTGAATCCATACGGAAAGATTGCAACCGTCTGGCGGACAAAATTCAAATGCCTCTTATGCGGTTCGAATGGCTTTTAAATTGTGCCAAAGTAATTTCTCCCGCTGAAAAACTATTCGTGATAGTTTTGCTTTCGGATGGGAATGTGAAAGCAATTGCACCGATGGTTTTAGTAAAGAAATATTTTTCGGAAAGACTGGAAATGCTCGGTGCTTCTTTACATAACGAACCCGTGAGTTTTCTCTGCGAAGATGAGGACTCATTTCTTGAGTTGCTGCAAGCAATCAACGGTATGAAAAAGACGATCTTCCTAAACGCAATCCGGGAATCATCTTTGGAAATGATAACGATTGAACGCTCGTTTACCCGGAGGCAAGGCTTCAATTTTGTTAGAAGCGGAAGCGTTCCGTATCTGCCGGTAACAGAAACATGGGAAAACTTCCAGCAGAATATTTCGCCAAGCCGCAGATCAAGTTTGAGAAGATTAAGACGAATTGCTGAAAGTATGGGAGAACTAAGTATCGAAATTTTGAGCCCGCCTGTTGGGTTAGTGGATCAATATCTTGATGAGATTTTTGAAATAGAAGCTTCCGGCTGGAAAAAGCGGACGGGCACCGCCATGACGATCAATAAAAAATTAGGCAACTTTTTCCGCAGCTATTCAAGAGAAGCTGCAAGTCTTAAAACACTACGGCTTTGCTTTTTGAGAATTAACGAAACTGCAATAGCAGCACAAATATGTTTAGAATATGCGAACAGATTTTGGATACTTAAAATTGGTCATAATGAGAAATTCTCAAACTGCTCACCGGGCATATTACTAATGAATGAAGTTATCCGTCATTCGTTCGATAAAAAATTAGATGGAGTCGAATTTCTGGGAAGCAACGAACAGTGGCTTCACATCTGGACAAACCATTTTCACGAAGTTGTTTCGTATAGAATTTATTATTCACCGGTTTCATGCTTTTTTGATTTCACAAATGTATTTGCAAAGCTACTATTTAGCCGGGCACATTTATTCCTGTATAAAAAAAAGAATAGAATTGGAGAACCGTCTAATGTTTAATGACTACTTAAAAAATTTGGTTGCAAAACGACACATTGCCGGATCGGATTTGGAAAAGGCAGAAAAAATTTGCAGATGGTGCGCAGAAAACGGATGGGCAACAACCATATCGGTATGGACACTTCCGGATGAGAGTAAACAATCGGTTGCAGAAAAATATATTGAAATCATAAAAACTATTTCCCGTAAAGGTTATGATTCTTATTTGTCAATCAAACCTTCCGCATTAGAATTCGATTTAAATCTTTTTGAACACATTGTCAAAGAAATTCCCGGCGAAAACGTAAGAATTCATTTCGACTCATTATCGCCCGATCTCGCCGAAAAATCTTTGAGATATTTTAAACAGGTAAAAACAATATATGCAAATGTAGGTTATACAATACCGGCACGGTGGCTGCGAAGTTTTTATGATGCTGAAGAAATTGCCAGGATGAATGTTCCTGTGCGTATTGTAAAAGGTCAATGGCGGGATCCGGACCATTTCAAATTAGCAGGCGAAAAAAACTACCTGAAAATAATAAACATGCTGATTGACCGCGTTCCACTGATAGCAATTGCAACCCACGAAAAGCGTCTTGCCGAAAAAGCTATGAAACTATTTGAAAGCACAGAAACTACATTTGAACTTGAGCAATTTTTCTCCTTGCCTTCAATTGGCGAGGCAATTCAATCACGCTACAATACTCACAAGTTTAAAATCCGGCTTTACATTGCTTATGGCCAGCCGTATCTACCTTATAATCTAAGAGATGCAAATATAAGACCTGCATTGATATCCTGGTTCGTTCGCGACCTCTTTAATCTAAAACAAAGATTTGATTTGGATTCAACAGCAGAAAGGAAATGTAGTCATGAAATCACCAGATAAAAAAAATACCTTCCCGAAGGTATGGATTCCAATTGGATGGTTTGTATTGCTGCCGGCTTTTTTGCTTCTGTTGGTATTTTATTTTTCAAAAACAAAAGTTAGCAACGCCGCCGGTGGAAACGAAAAACAAAATAGCCTGCTGATAGATCAATTGGGCTACAAACCGGATGATGTTAAGGTAGCATTTGTTAAGACGGCAAAGCCGGATTCTTTTGTTGTAGAAGATGCCGTAACGAATGAAATAGTATTTAAAGGAAAATCTAATAACATAATCGGGTTCGACAGATCAACGGGTGATAATTTATTTCTGCTTAATTTTTCCTCATTAACAAGTCCGGGTGTTTATAAAATTTCAGTTCCGGCTCTCTCCGAAACATCTTATAAATTTTCCATCGACAACAATGTTTACAACGAGAGCGCAGTAAAAACAATGCAAAGCTATTACTATCAAAGATGCGGCATTGAAATTAATAACGGTACTAAATGGGTTCATCCCGCATGTCATTTAAAAAACGCAAAATTTTTTGATAATCCTTCGAAGGAAATGAACACAACCGGCGGCTGGCACGACGCAGGTGATTATAACAAATTTGTTCCTACTACAGTGGTAAGCGCAGCATTTTTATTATATGCTTACGAAGATAACCCGGATTT
>CAZQQC010000178.1:0-3462 GCA_964595365.1 uncultured Melioribacter sp. | reverse complement strand
AAAGTATAAAACTTTAGGGGAAACGATGTGAAATACAGGATGGCCGTTAGTACCAAAAATTATCGGGTTCGGTGGAAATCAAAAATAAACTTTTATGCCAAGCCACAAATCATAAATTCCCAATAGCGCCAGTGCAATCGACGATAACAAAAGCAAAGTACGGCTTACAAGTGCCGGTAATTTTTTCAACGAACCAAATATAGTTATCATCAATGCAAGAGTTACAATAAGCGTTCCGTAAAAACTAACCAGCAGCGAAATTCCATTTGCGGGGGTTTCGCGCCACGCTTTTAACAGAAGCGGCCCCATTACCAAACTCCAGCCAATATAAGGGAATGGACTCAAAAAATTTACAACGGCGGCGGCAAATAAACTTTTTGTGCCGGAGTTCCCATTTCCAATTTTTTGTGCGTCAAATTTTTTCCATGATTTCATGGCATCGTATGCGAGATAAAAAAGAAATAATCCTCCGGCAATTTGCAAAATGCTTATGAAAGACTGTGTAATGTTGGTTAAGACGATAAGGACTAAAATGATTATTGGTCCATCGCTTAACAACGGTGAAAAGGAAGCTGGCAATGTACGGCGCCATCCTTTACCGATCGATTGTGATAAAAGATAAGTAAAAAGTGGCCCCGGCTGAACAGCCGAGGCTAACGCATAAGTAATTCCAAAAGTAATGTAGTATATCAATGAATTTAAAAATATTTTGAGTCATTAACTTACGATAGGTTTGATATACACTGGAAAAATATAACTGTCAAACAAATATTTTCTTTAGAATAACAAAAATTCATTTGTCAAGTTCAAACCTTGCGTAACATCGGTCATCAATTATTTTTTTGCCAGTGCAATCATTTCTCTAACTGCCCGTTCAACGCCGACAAAAACCGCGCGCGCAACTACAGCCTGCCCTATACTTACTTCGTCTATTTCCGAGATAGCTACAAATTCTTTTATATTGATATAATTCAATCCATGTCCTGCATTAACGCCAAGACCAAGTTTTTTTGCATGTTTGGCTCCAATTCGGATTCGCTCAAGCTCATCGTAAATTTCTTCTTCATCAACTGCATTTGCATAATTACCGGTATGGATTTCTATAAAATCCGCTTTGATTTCAGCGGCAGCATCAATTTGATTTAAATCCGGTTCAACAAAAAGTGAAACAGAAATTCCGGCTTCGTGCAAGCGTTCGATTGCATAACGTACCTGATTAATATTGTCGATAACATTCAACCCGCTTTCTGTTGTAATTTCCTGTCGTCTTTCAGGAACCAGCGTAGCGAGTTCCGGCTGAACGTCGCATGCAATATCGATAATCTCATCCACTGCCGCCATTTCAAGATCGAGTTTTGTTGTGATCAGTTCGCGAAGCAATCTAACATCACGTTCACTTATATGCCTACGATCTTCGCGCAGATGCACTACAATTCCGTCCACCCCGTACTGTTCTGCCATTAATGCAAATGTAACAGGATCGGGTTGTGTTTCACCGCGTGCGTTTCTAAGAATTGCGACGTGGTCGACATTTAAACAAAATCTCATTGTTCACCTTTCATTTTTAAGAAATTAGAGGATTGTTGTAAAATTATAAAATGAATCGGGAAAATTCTGCTCTCATAATTCTTACTTCCGATTTCTGCTTTTCACAAATTGAACTTAATTCCTTGCGCCAATGGAAGCTGCGTTCCAAAATTAATTGTGTTGGTCTGGCGGCGCATGTACTGTTTCCACGCATCGGAACCGGATTCTCGTCCGCCGCCGGTTTCCTTTTCCCCACCAAAAGCACCACCTATTTCTGCGCCCGATGTTCCGATATTTACGTTGGCAATTCCGCAATCGCTTCCCCAATGAGAAAGAAATTCTTCTGTCTCTCTCATGCTGGTTGTGAAAATAGACGAGGACAAACCTTGCACAACATCATTCTGAATGTTGATCGCGTTTTGAACATCACCTTTGTACTTAATCAAGTAGAGAATCGGTGCGAATGTTTCTTCTTGAACAATTTTGAAGTGATTCTCAGCTTCTACAATTGCCGGCTTAACGTAACAAGCGGATTCATAACCGGGACCGCTTAAATGCTCGCCGCCAAAAATTATTTTGCCTCCTTCTTGTACAACTTGTTTGAGAGCATGCTTAAATTCTTCGACAGCGCTTTTATCGATTAATGGACCGATATGATTTTTTTCATCCAGCGGATTGCCGATCTTCAAACTTTGATAAGCTACCGCCAATGCATGCTTAACTTTCTCATAAATATCTTCGTGAATAATCAACCGGCGTGTTGTTGTGCATCGCTGGCCCGCAGTTCCTACAGCTCCAAATACAACCGCAGGCACTGCCAATTTCAGATCTGCATTTGCGGTAATAATAATTGCGTTGTTACCTCCGAGTTCGAGGATCGATTTACCGAAACGCTTTGCAATTACTTCGGCAGCATGTTTCCCTATTGCAGTTGAACCTGTAAGAGAAATTAAAGGAATTTTTTTGTTGTTAAGAATTCTTTCGCCTATCGTCGAACCTTTCCCGATGACTAACGAGAACAAACCTTCCGGCAAATCGTTTTTAACAATTACATCTCTCAAAATATTTTGGACTGCAATTCCGCACAGCGGCGTTTTGGAAGAAGGTTTCCAAAGATTTGCATTGCCGCAGACGGTCGCTATTGCAGCATTCCATGCCCACACGGCAACCGGAAAATTAAACGCCGTAATTATTCCAACAATACCCAAAGGATGGTACTGATCGTACATGCGATGTTTCTCTCGTTCGGACATCATTGTAAAACCGTACAACTGCCGAGAAAGACCAACAGCATAATCACAAATGTCTATCATTTCCTGTACTTCGCCCAAACCCTCTTGCAGAGATTTTCCCATTTCGTAAGAGACAAGCCTTCCAAGCGGCTGTTTATACTCTCTTAGTTTGTGACCTATTTGCCGAACAATTTCTCCGCGCTTTGGCGCCGGAACTGTTCGCCAGTGTTTGAATGCTTCATAAGCAGCCGTTACAACTTTTTCATAATCGTTTTCGGAACATTGATAAACTTTCGCGATAAGTTTTCCATCTGCCGGAGACACAATATCAATAACACCCCGATCTTTAGTTCCAAACCAACTCGTTCCGGTAGCGGCACCAAAATTTTCCTCTCTAATTCCAAGTGCATTTAAGAATTCCATAATTACCCCGTTGCTGTTATTAGATGATAAAAAAATATTTTATATCTACAAGTTAAGAAGTTTGGATTCGGAATGGCAACAGAGGGATTTTTTTTCAACGGTAAGTTTTCAATTGTAAGTTGATAAAGTACAGTTAGTTACAGTTTATGAGAAACCACATTCGCATAAATAATTGAGTTTGAAAATAGATTTTCGAAAAATTGCTTTGCAGAGCTAAGTCGTTTATAGTAGTGCAGTCAAAAAAAGCTTGTGACGCTGAACGGGAAAATAAGTTATTTTA
>CAZQQC010000177.1:0-3511 GCA_964595365.1 uncultured Melioribacter sp. | reverse complement strand
ATGATGTAACTAGAAAATGCGTTGTCGAATTTTTCGAAACGGAACTGGTTGAAAATGAAGAAGTGTTAGAAGATATAAAACGGTTTTTTGAAGCTCGCGGAAGAGTATTGACCGAAACAAATCGAGGGCAAGCGTTGATTCCAAGAAATGCAACGCCGATTCGAAACAGCAGGGGAACAGCTCCCGGGTTTTGGATCGAAAAAAGAAAAAAAATTTTTGTCTGCATGCCCGGTGTTCCCTACGAAATGAAAAGCATGATGGAAACTTTTGTATTGCCTAAGCTTGAAGAAAAGCTTCATAAAAAAACAATAACAATGATAAAGAATTTACTTACCACAGGAATTCCGGAATCAATGTTGTTCGATAAACTTGGAAACATGGAGGAACTGCTTCAAGGTGCTAAGATGGCATTTCTTCCGAGTCAATTTGGTGTGAAGTTAAGAATTACTGTTGAAGAAGCAACGGAAGAAGAAGCACAAAACAAGCTCGATGAAATTGAACAAAAAATCCGCGCAAATGCCGGCAGATATATTTTCGGTAAGAACGACGATACTCTCGAAGGTGTTGTTGCAAAGTTAATGATTGATAGAGGTCTAAAATTAGCGGTTGCAGAATCGTGTACTGGCGGATTGATCGGCAACAGAATTACAAATATAAGCGGCAGCAGCGAATTCTTTGAACGCGATGTCGTAGCATACAGCAATGCAGCTAAAGTTGAGCTGCTTAAAGTCAGTGAAGATACAATTCAAAAATATGGATCGGTTAGTTTGGAAGTTGCCCGTCAAATGGCGGAAGGAATTAAAGCAACAACAGGTTGCGATATCGGTCTGGCGATTACCGGAATAATGGGACCAACCGGCGCAACCCCGACAAAGCCGATCGGATTGGTGTACATCGGAATATGTGACGAAAAAATTTGCACTGCAAAAGAATTCCGTTTCGGCGATGACCGTTTGCTGAATAAAGACCGTTCCTCGCAGGCTGCTCTTGAAATGTTAAGAAGAAATCTGCTCGGAATTCCGTATGACGATTAGAACTTTCATAGCGCTTGAAATACCTGGCAATGCTCTTTCGCAGATTATTGAATTGAGAGACCGAACAACCGGTGAACTGAAAAATGTTCGGTGGGAACCGAAAGAAAAACTTCATCTAACCCTGAAGTTTTTGGGCGATACCGAACAAAATTTAATTGAGGAATATGCAAACGCAGCGGCTGAAACCTTGAATAAATTCCAACCATTTGAATTGTCGTTTAAACAGTTTGGTGTTTTTAAAAAAGGCATCGATCCTAAAATACTATGGGTTGGATTGGACGAGAATCCGGAGGTAATTAAATTAGTCGGCGAACTGGACGAATTATTTGGCAACTTTGGATTCGAGAGAGAAAAAAGAAAATTCAAACTTCATATAACTCTGTTGAGATTTAGAGGGTACGAAGATCAGAAAAAAGTATTATCTTTGTTAAAAATTAATATCCCTCAAATAAATTTTACAGCAGGGACAGTAAATTTTTTTGAAAGCAAACTGCTGTCGGGCGGGTCGGTTTATAGATCAATACGAAGTTTTAATTTGAAAAATTAAAGGAGGAAAAATGGCGGTAGATAAAGATGCCAGACTGAAAATTTTGGATGAAACAATTTCCAATCTCGAGAAAACCTACGGCAAAGGCACAATTATGAAGCTTGGTGACGGGGTAATCAATCCGGTCGAATCAATTTCAACAGGATCGTTATCGCTCGACTTTGCACTGGGCATCGGCGGTGTTCCGCGCGGAAGAATTGTTGAAATTTACGGTCCGGAATCATCGGGAAAAACAACATTGTGTTTACATATTATTGCCGAAGCGCAAAAAGCTGGCGGGCTTGCTGCATTCATCGATGCCGAGCATGCACTCGATGTAAATTATGCGAAAAGATTAAAAGTTGATACTAGAAATCTTCTTCTTTCGCAGCCGGATTTCGGCGAGCAGGCACTTGAAATTGTCGACACACTTATTCGCAGCAACGCTCTCGATATTATTGTGATCGATTCTGTTGCTGCCCTCGTACCCCGTTCTGAAATTGAAGGTGAGATGGGCGACCCGCAAATGGCTATGCAGGCAAGATTGATGTCTCAAGCTCTGCGGAAAATTACCGGCGCAATCAGCAGATCGAAAACGTGCGTCATCTTCACAAATCAATTAAGAAGTAAGATCGGCGTTATGTTTGGTAACCCGGAAACTACAACAGGCGGCAACGCACTTAAATTTTATGCTTCTGTTCGTCTCGATATAAGAAGAATTGCAGCGATAAAGGAAGGACAAAATGTTGTTGGCAATAGAACAAAAGTTAAAATTGTAAAAAGCAAAGTAGCCCCGCCGTTTAAGGAAGTTGAGTTCGATATTCTTTACAACGAAGGAATAAGTAAAGCCGGCGACATAATTGATCTTGCGACAGATCGTAACATTTTAAACAAGAGCGGTGCGTGGTTCACATACAAAGACAACCGTTTTCAAGGCAGAGATCAACTGAAACAGAAAATGCTGGAAGATACTGAATTGTTTTCAGCACTTGAGAATGATGTTATGACTAATCTCGGAATGATTAAAGAAGAACCCAAATTGCCTAAAGAGGAGACCGAAACTAAACCGAAGAAAAAATAGGAATGAAAATTACCGCACTTACAAAGAAAGGTAATAATGTTCTGGTTTGTTTCGAAGATGGAGAGTTTGTAACGATCGATTACAGAACGGTTCTCGATCATGGTTTGAGAAAGCTTGATAACATTGACGAGGACAAAAAGGCGCAGCTTGTTTCCGAAAGCGAATTTGTGAAAGCGAAAGATTCTGCATTCCGGTTTCTTTCTAAGAGGCAACACTCTGGTTATGAATTAAGGACTAAACTTCTTAAGAAAGGTTTTACTAAAGACACGGTTGAAAAAACACTTCAGAACTTGAGAAACAATTGCTATTTGAATGACGAACAATTCACAAAAGCTTTTGTCGAAGAACGTTTGAAGAAGAAAATCGGCGTTAATAAATTGAAAGCGGAATTGTTCAAACGTGGAATAGATAGAAATATTATTGAGAAAAACCTATCCGGCATCGATCCGGAAATTAGTTACGATAACGCGTTAAGTCTGGCTCAACGGAAATCTGAACTGCTTCTTAAAAAAGGAATTGAACCGGCGAGGATAAAACAAAAAATTTTTTCGTTTCTAAGTTCAAGAGGCTACGACTCCGAAACGATAATGAATATCATGCACCGGCTGGATGTTCGGACGTAGTAATTCATGTAAATACTCAGTTGCCACCTTAAGAAATCTTTTAACTGTTCAAATACTTACTTCGAGATATGAAATATGCAACCTTCGAGTTTGAAAGAGCTACTTTCGAGGTTGCACTTTGTTTTATCATTTGCTGACCTCGAAAGTAACACAAGAAACCCGAAAGTTAGTTGGACCTAAAATTATTTCACCAGCAGCATCTTCTTCGATTGAACAAAACCATGTCCCGAGCCGTTAGTCGAGGGAC
>CAZQQC010000176.1:1704-3589 GCA_964595365.1 uncultured Melioribacter sp. | reverse complement strand
CACCGGGATTCAGCTGCCCCGATGCATGACCGATAACCTCGTGCATATCAGTGTGAAGATCGCTGCCAAGTGCACCGTATTTTTTTGCGCGTTCAACTTCTTCTTTTGAATAAGCGAATTCTTCCAACACTCCGCTTGTCTCTGCTGCTTTGTTATACGAGTAAACTATGTTGCCGAGATTCACCGATTTCGATCCGTACTCTTTACGAATCCAGTTTGCGTTCGGCAAATTTATTCCGATCGGAGTTGAGGGGGAAGAATCTCCAGCTTCTGCAACAACAGTTATTACTTTTGCGGAAATCCCTTTCACGCTTTTCTTTTTGTGCTGTTGCATAATCGGCGAGTTATCTTCGAACCACTGGGCATTATTGCCGATCGTTTTAATTCTTTTTGTAGCTTCGGGATCTTTGAACGACACAACCGACTCGTATGTTCCGCGGTAACCGAGCGGATCATTGTATGTCTCGATAAAACCGTTTATGAAATCGACAACGGAAGATGTATCCTTAACCCATGCAATGTTGTACTCGTCCCATTTCTTTAAGTCGCCGGTTTCATAATACTCAACCAGCAGTTGAAGCGCTTTTTTCTGCTGATCGTTTTCTGCAACTGTGATTGCTTTGTTCAGCCATTCAACAACTTTCCTGAGTGCGAACGCGTACATGCTGTTGGTTTTCCAGTGACGTTCGAATACCCGACCTTTTTCTCGTAACAGTTTAGAATTCAATCCGTAAGAAACTGGTTGGGGATCGTTTGGATTAATCATCTTCTTGTAGAACTCTTCAACTTCTTTTTGTGTAACACCTTCATAAAAATTTACCGCGGAAGTTTTGATAAGATCGGCTTTCGGATCGAGATTCACTTTAATGGCATCAACGCCGGGGTTAAACATAATGGGGTAAAGTTTTTTCAACAGATCGTCCGGCCGCTCGTTATTCTGTAGCGGCAGCCGATATTCATCCGAACCCGTAATAAGTTCTTTGAAATATTCTTTAGAAAATTCCGGCAGAAATTTTTTGTTGGAATAGTGATGATGAATTCCGTTTGAGAACCAGACTCGTTTAGTGTAAACCATAAACTTTTGAAAATCGGGGGTGGTTCTATCGCCCGTGTATGTATTGATAATCGCTTCAAGCGTACGTTTAATGTACAAATTGTGTTTGTAATTCTGATCGTAAATGATTTCCCTTCCGGAAAGCGCCGCCTGATATAAATAGTAAATTAATTCTTTTTGTTTCAGAGTTAATATTTCGAATCCCGGAACTTTGTACCGCTGAATTCTGAGATCGGCAAATTGTTCGGCTACATATTTGAAATTATCCGGTTCCTGTTTTGGTGAACAACTCATAAAAATTATTCCCGATAAGATGAAAAGTAAAATTTTAAACTGCTGCATGAGTATTCCGCTCTTTGTTTGATTATTTTGCAGTGAAAAATATAATTTTTGATTACACCAAACAAAGAATCGATAAATAACCGACAGTAAAATATGAACATTCAGATAATCGGAATAAAAAACTGCAATGAAACGCGGAAAACAGAGCGGTTTTTCAAAGAGAGAAGAATTCCATTTCATTTCCGCGACTTGAACGAAAAAGGTTTAGCAAAAGGCGAACTTGAAAATATTACCCGCTCAATTCCAATCGAAGAATTAATCGACCGCGAGGGAAAACAATACAAGAAACGCAACATGCAGTACATGGTTTTCAATTTCGATGAGGAATTGTTGAACGATCCGCTGCTTTTGAAAACTCCGATCGTAAGAAACGGAAAAGAAGTTACGGTCGGTTATCGGCCGGATATTTGGAAGAAGTGGGGTGGAGAAGAAAGAAAAGATGGAATGAAGGGATGAAGGAAAGATCGAAAGATGAAATGAAGGAAAGAT
>CAZQQC010000176.1:0-1604 GCA_964595365.1 uncultured Melioribacter sp. | reverse complement strand
AATGAAGGAAAGATTTAAGGAATAATTCTCCGCTTTTTCAATTCTATAATCAGTTTTTTATAACCCGTGAACTGAACGCCATCCCAGCCACAGCGCTTGGCGCCATCGATGTATTCTTGAATGTCATCTATAAAGAAATGTTCTTGCGGCGGTTTCTTTGTATATAATTCTACCGTTCTGTAAATTTTTTCTTCTGGCTTTACCGCTCCGACTTCATGCGACAGAAATAATTTATCGAACCAATTCAGAAAATCGTAGTGCGCGTAACCGTACCGTTTATGAATACTGTTTGTGTTGGATAGCAGAACAACCTTGTATTTCTTTTTCAGCACCGGAATAAGCCGAATAACATCTTCGTTCAGCGTGAAAATATCGGAAATGATTCGGCAGAATTGTTCAACGGTAACTTTGTGTTCAAGCCAATCGAGCATAATGGAAAGGTATTCCTCTTCGCCTATAATTCCTTTTTCAAATTCACGATGAATATTGTATTGATCACGGTAATACTGTGCAAATTTATCCCCGAGCCCCGCTTCTATTTTGTTGAAATGATTTAACGGTTTTGTGTAATCGAACGGAATGAGAACATTCCCCAGATCGAAAACAATTACTGAATATTTTGACGACAAAGTGTAATCCAATTTGATTTTTGACCTGTACAATAAAACACTATAATCAATAAACATTCAAGTGAAAACTTCTCTGCGTGCTTTGAGTGCTTGTGTGAAAAATATTTTCTCGCGGAAGCGGTAAGAGTGCAAAGAAAAAACTGTAGTAACTCTTTAGAAATGTCAGTGCAAAGAAGAAACCGTAATGGAATTGATAATAAATCTTTCTTTAATTACATTTTATTTAAAATATAAATTATCATTGTCCTCTCGTAAGCTATCCTGAAAAAAGATGTCAAATTAAAGGCTCAGGGGAATATGAAAAATGTCAGATTCTTTGTTCTTCTAATCTTAATCGTCATTTCAATATCGTGTTCTGAAACGAATCCGCTTGAACAAATTCCTCCGGACATAATAATCAGAACCGACAGGAACAGCTATTGGATTCCAACGGAAAATTTCGCCGATACCATTTTGGTAACTGTTTGGAACAATACAACCAGAAATGTCTATCGACTCCATCCGTTTGAAACCATACAATTTTTTGATGGACAAAAATGGAAGCGTTATGGTAACGTTGAAATTATGGATAGGAACTTGGTAAGCGGTTCGAGCACACGATTTAAAACAAGTACTTCACTGTTTGCCAGAAATGCGCTGGAGGGAAAATATCGTTTTATTGGCGAATATATTTTTGACGGTGAAGACACGCTAAGCCATTCTATCTCAAACGATTTCTTTCTCTCCAAAAAATAAAAAAGCCGCAATCAATAGACCACGGCTTTCAATTCCTTCATACTAAACGACTACCTTTCACTTACTCAATCCTAAGTCTTCCTCAACAGCGCTAACTTTTTCCTTTTTCTTAAAGCGTAAGAGATCGCTAACTTTTCCGAACAGCGCCGGAATTCTTAATCTATATTCTTCAACTTTGGTATAAACAACCGGAACGATGATCAACGTTAAGAATAGCGACGAGGTCAATCCACCTATAAG
>CAZQQC010000175.1:0-3603 GCA_964595365.1 uncultured Melioribacter sp. | reverse complement strand
GAGAGGGCTATGGCAATCCAGACGATAAACCCGGCAACCGGCAAAATAGAAAAAACATTTCAAGAACATACCTACGAACAAATTCTTAAAATAATCGATTCAGCATATACAACATTCCAATCGTGGCGCGAAATAGATTTTGGTTACCGCACTCAAACAATGAAACATGCTGCGGAAATACTGCGGAAAGAGAAAGAACATTACGGAAGAATTTTAACGCTGGAAATGGGGAAGACAATTTCGCAAGCAGTTGCAGAAATCGAAAAATGCTCATGGGTTTGCGATTACTACGCCGATAATGCGGAAAAAATTCTTTGCGATGAAGTCGTGAAAACCGACGCGTCGGAAAGTTATATTCGCTTCGATCCGATTGGTGTAGTGCTTGCGGTAATGCCGTGGAATTTTCCATTCTGGCAGGTATTCCGTTTTGCGGCGCCTGCATTAATGGCGGGTAATGTTTGCCTTCTCAAACACGCTTCGAATGTACCTATGAGCGCCCTTGCAATAGAAGAAATTTTTATGAAAGCCGGTTTTCCAGCCGGTGCGTTTAATACTTTGCTTGCCGGTTCGTCTATGGTGAAAAAAATTATCGAACATCCGAAAGTTAAAGCGGCAACATTAACCGGAAGCGAAGCCGCCGGAAAAAACATTGCGCAGTTGTGCGGTTCAAAATTAAAAAAAACAGTGATGGAACTCGGCGGCAGCGATCCGTTCATTGTTTTGAAAGATGCGAATATTGATGAAGCCGTTAAGAATGCGGTTACCGCACGGTTAATCAACAATGGGCAAAGCTGCATTGCTGCAAAACGGTTTATTGCAGTTGAAGAAATTTACAGCGTGTTCGAAAAAAAATTTGTAGATAAAATGAAAAATGTAAAAACCGGCGATCCGCTTAAACTCGATACCGGACTTGGCCCGATTGCACGCGAAGACCTTTTGCTGGAACTCGATCTGCAGGTGAAACAATCTGTTGCAAAAGGCGCGGTTGTTCTTTGCGGCGGAAAACGAATAGACCGGGAAGGATTTTTTTACGAGCCAACTGTTTTGGCAAATCTTAAAAGAGGAATGCCCGCTTACGATGATGAAATTTTTGGACCCGTTGCAAGTTTAATTAAAGCGAAGGATGAAAACGATGCAATCAAAATTGCCAACGATTCTGCATTCGGACTCGGGGCATCGTTGTGGACCGAAAATATTTCAAGAGCGAAAGAACTTGCACGAAAAATCGAATCCGGTTCTGTTTTCATAAATGGCATTGTAAAATCCGATCCGCGTCTGCCGTTCGGCGGAATTAAAAATTCGGGCTATGGTAGAGAACTTTCGCATTACGGCATTAAAGAGTTTGTGAATATTAAAACGGTCTGGGTTAAATAGTTATTGGTTGTTGGTGATTGGGTTGTTGGTTATTGGTTGTTGGTGATTGGTCGGGCAGGATTAAAAAATGCTTCTTCCAATAATTGGCAAACTGTAACATTGAATCTTAACAAGGATGTTAAATGAAAGCACGCTGCTCATGGGCGGGCATCGATCCGCTCTATCAAAAATATCACGATGAAGAATGGGGAGTTCCGGTTCATAATGACGGGAAGCTTTTGGAAATGCTGATTCTCGAAGGAGCTCAAGCCGGATTAAGCTGGATTACTATTCTACGCAAACGTGAAAATTACCGGAAAGCATTCGATAATTTTGATGCTAAGAAAATCGTAAATTACAATTCGAAAAAAATAAAAGAACTATTACAGAATGAAGGAATCGTTCGCAACAAATTAAAAATTGCTGCCGCAATTCAAAACACAAAATGTTTTTTAGAAATACAAAAAGAATACGGATCGTTCGATAAATATATTTGGCAATTTGTGGGAGGTAAACAAATTATTAATAAATGGAAATCACCAAAAGAAATTCCTGCAAAGACAAAAGAATCGGATGCAATGAGCAAAGATTTGAAAAAACGGGGGTTCAAATTTGCCGGCTCAACTATTTGTTATGCTTTTATGCAGGCAGTTGGAATGGTAAATGATCACACCGTAGATTGTTTCAAATGCCGGCAAAGATGAGATGAAAAATTGATTACACGACGTGTTAAACCGGCAATGTTTTACTGCTGTCTACATGGTAGGATTTTCCCCGATAGTATTTTTATAAATTTATATTAAGCACGTGGAGGATTAATGAGACGCAAGAAAATTTTTTATATACTTTTTCAATTCGCATTGTTGATAATTCTGGCTGCGGCTGCTTCGGCTTGTTCTTCCAGCAAACAGATGACGAGCATCTGGCAGCAGGAACAAATACAAATGAAAGGCGGTCTTTCATTCTGGCGGTCTAAAGTTTTTGAAATTCCCGATAAAAAATTCGGCGTTGGATTTGCCAACGACGATAGATTCATGTATTTATGCTTAACAACGGACGACCGTACTAAAATATTTCAAATTTTCAGAAACGGTTTTATTGTTTGGTTTGAACCTGAAAGCAGCAATTACAAAACGTTCGGAATCAAATATCCGCTCGTAAATGCTTTTGACAAGCCGCCGCAGATAAATGAACCTGCTCATGGTGAGATGCAGGGACATGATAACCAGGGAGGTTTCGGCAGGATGTTAGAGAATCAAAATGAATTTGAAATTGTCAATCAGGATAAATATCCGCTGCTTGCATTACCGCTTATTAATAAAGAAGGAATTGAGCCAAAGCTAAGTTTTCTGGAAGGCCGTTTGATTTATGAATTAAAAATTCCGCTTGCCGTTGCCAAACAATATTCATTTGTTGCCGGCGCACTGCCGGGGGAAAAAATTAAAGTAAGATTCGAAACTCTGGGAACGGACGCCGGGCAGGGAGGTCTGGAACAAGATCATAATGGTACAAGACCGCAGGATAGCGGCGGAGGAAGAGCATCGCACGGCGGCGGTGCACATGGAAGAGGCGGCGGAGGCGGTGTTCGCCCCGGCGGAATTGCACGATCGGGACCAGAACCGATAAATTATACGATCGACCTGCAGTTAGAAAAAGCGCCGGTATCAAAATAAATTCCTGTGCGGAATTTGAAATAGAAAAAATTGCCCGGAAGTTTTCCGGTATAGTGCCGGATTTGATGTTGTATTTCTCGTTTTGCTGAGCCCGGGATATTTTAGATCCTGGATCAAGCTTGCATTCAATCTGGTAAATCCGGAAAGAATAACTCTTATCTACCGGTCGCCCCGAATCCTTTCCGTTTTTTTTGCATCCTACTATCGGAAAAAACGGAGATAAAAATGAAAAATATTGTTGAAGGAACGGATCTAAATTTTCGGCAGGAAGTTTTACAAGCCGGTATACCTGTTCTGGTAGATTTCTGGGCGCCGTGGTGTGCACCCTGCCGTATTGTTGCACCCGTTGTCGAAGAAATTGCAACCGAACTCAACGGCAAATTGAAAGTTGTAAAAGTTAATACCGACGAGAATTTCGGCGTGGCTTCTCGATATGGTATAATGAGCATACCGACACTTGGAATTTTCAAGAACGGAAAAATGATTGATGCCGTTGTAGGTGCTGTACCCAAATATCATCTGATAAATAAAATTCAGCCTCATCTCAACACGGTAAATTAACCGGTTGTGTGCAGGG
>CAZQQC010000174.1:0-3692 GCA_964595365.1 uncultured Melioribacter sp. | reverse complement strand
CGGCAGCGGTAATTCGATTCAAGATGTTAATCGATTGATAAAACAGTTTGAGCAAATGCAGCAGATGATGAAGATGTTAAACAAAAACGCCGGTAAACTTTCATTGCCGGGTATGAAAAACATAAAGTTTAATTAGTTTATTTAATTAAAGGAGGTAATACTAAATTGGCAGTTAAGTTAAGACTGAGAAGGATGGGAAAGAAAAAACAGCCGATCTACAAAGTTGTTGCGGCAGATTCACGTTCACCTAGAGATGGAAAATTTATTGAAGCTATTGGTCTTTATAATCCTAAGACTGAACCTGCTACTGTAGATATTAAAGAATCCAGAGCATTGTACTGGCTTGGTGTTGGCGCACAACCTACGGATACCGTAAAGAACCTTTTAAGTAATCAAGGAATTATCTTAAAAAGAGAATTGATGAAAAAAGGTTTATCCGAAGAAGCGATAAATTCAAAACTTGATGAATGGAAAAAGATTAAAGAAGCAAATATATCTTCGGCTTTAAAAAAGAAAGCCGAGAAAAAAAAATCGAAAAAAGCGACCGCTGAAAAACATGATGATAAAGAAGGTGAAGCGGAAGTAAAGGGTACTGCTTCCGAGTAGCTAGTTCTGTTAAAAATGAATTAGCGTGCACAATTAAGTACCCTGATGGTTCACTAAACTTAAAGGTACTCTCATGAAGGAATTTATTGAATTTATCGCAAAGCACCTTGTCGATAATCCTGGTAGTGTTTCACTCGAAGAAGCTACACCGGACGAAAAGACTGTAGAGCTAACGCTCAAGGTTGGTCAGGACGATGTTGGAAAGGTTATCGGGAAACAGGGAAAAACGGCTCAAGCTATGAGAACCTTGCTTACTGCCATCGCAGCAAAAGATGGTAAGCGCGCTATATTAAAAATACTGGATTAATCAATTTCGATCGTGGATGATCTATTTCTAATTGCAGAAGTTAAGGCAATTTACGGCTCCAACGGTTTTGTTTTAATTAATTCCTTTTCTGATTTCTATGAAAGATTCTTTCAGCTGAATTCAGTTTATGTTGAAGTGTTTGGTTCGGTTAAAAAATTTTTTGTGGAAGATGTTAAGGAAAGGGATGGATCATTTGCTGTTAAATTCAAAGGTTTTGATTCGAGCGAAGATGTTCGGATTTTTATCGGAAAGAAAATTTACGTCGAAAAAAAAGATTCCGTTAAACTTTCAGAAAATGTTTTCTTCATTCATGATGTAATTGGCAGCAAGGTTTACAGAGAATCAAAATTAATTGGCATCGTCGAAGATGTGTTGGTTTTGCCCGCCAACGATGTGTATGTGGTTATTGATCAAAACAAAAGAAGAATTTTAATTCCGGCTGTTAAAAGTTTTATTGAAAGTTTTAATGCAGATGAGAAAAGTTTGAATTTAGTTTCCGATTGCGATTTGCTTTACGATGATGAGATTTGATATAATTTCCGCTGTTCCCGATTCGCTCTCTAGTCCGCTAAACACCAGCATACTTAAGAGAGCGCAAGATCGAAACAAGGTTGAAATTGTTGTGCATAATCTCCGCGACTATGCTCATGATAAGCATAAACAGATTGATGACAAGCCTTTTGGTGGCGGAGCTGGAATGCTTCTAAAACCCGAACCGTTCTTTGAATGTATTGAAAAACTTCTTGGCGAGCGGAAATACGATTACATTATTTTTCCAACCCCCGGCGGAAAAATTTACGATCAGAAAATGGCGAACAAATTTTCGCTTGCTAAAAACCTGATGATAGTAGCCGGTCATTACAAAGGTGTCGACGACAGAGTGCGCCAAAAATTTGCCACAGATGAAATTTCTATCGGAAATTATGTTTTGACCGGCGGAGAAATTGTTGCGCTGATAATAATTGATTCTATAGTTCGCCTTATACCCGGCGTGCTAAACGACAGCGAATCGGCGCTGAACGATTCGTTGATGGACGGCGACATTATTGAAGCGCCGTATTATACAAGACCGGCTGATTTCAATGGCATGAAAGTTCCCGATGTGCTCTTATCGGGTAACGAAAAAAAAATAAAAGAATGGAAAGAAGAACAATCAAAAATTTTAACCGAGAATTGGAAAAAAATAAATAACATGGAGTAAGAAATGGACAAAGTAAAAGAACTGACAAACGATTTGGTGCGCACAGATTTTCCGGCATTTAAAACCGGCGATCGCATTCGTGTTCACGTTAGAGTTATCGAAGGCGACAAAGAAAGAATTCAACCGTACGAAGGCGATGTTATAAGCATTAGAGGTGCCGGATTAGATAAAACATTCACTGTTCGCAAAATTGCCAGCGGTGTTGGTGTTGAAAGAATTTTTTCTTACAGCTCGCCTAAATTAGCTAAAGTGGAAATAATCAGAGAAGGTAAAGTAAGAAGAGCAAAACTTTATTATCTACGTAACCTTTCAGGTAAGGCTGCTCGTATTAAAGACAAAAATCTTCAATAAGAAGTTTGTGCTTTGATTTGACCCCGCTTTTGTCGGGGTTTTTTATTTTTATCTCAACACATTTCCGAAATTCGGATTAATATTTAACCGGTAAAAAACATGAAATTGATTGCCCCGAAAAATTATTTTACTTCGATATTCGTCGAAGCCGTAAATAAAAGTGACTTAGAAATTTTGCCGAAAACATTGATTCCTGTTTTTGTTGAAGCATCGCTGATAGGCAAAGAAGTTGAGCGCAGCTCGTCCGCGATAGCATTAATACCTTCTTTAGATTTAATCAATCACAGAAATTTATTTGTGTCAAGCAAGTATGCGGTCTCGTTCGATGGAATGCTGTCTAATTCATTCTTTTATTTCCATGGGAATGGAAAAAAAATTGAAAAGATTTCTCTCCGCGGCGACGTTTCTCTGAACGACATAATTCTAACCAGAATATTATTCTCGGAACGTTTCTCTTCGCAAACAGAAATTAACTTAGACACTGCCAGTGTTCCGGCGAAAGAGAAAGATTATCTGGTAGCCGGTAATGAAAATTTTTCTCTTTGGGATTTCAGAAATGGAATTAGTTTTGCAGACCAGGTTGCCGAGATGCTGGATTTTCCATACGTCAATTTTGTTTTTGCTTCTCCCGACAAAGAAACGTTAGCCGCTTTCAACAGTCTAGTTGGAAATGTTGATGAAACAATTGAAAACAAAATTGATGATATACTTTGTAAACTAAATCCGCCCGAAGGGGTAAAAACTTTTCTCCAGGGAAATATAGATTCAATTTATTATGAAATGACGTCCTATGAAGTTGAAGGATTGAATGAATTGATCAAGTTGCTCTTCTACCATGGAATTATTGACGACATGTTTGATATCAAGTTTGTGTGATGATGAACCAATCAGTTTGAGATTGTAAAAATTTGTCTCCATTTGTTTTTGCTTTAATTTCCAGTACATAACAATTTTGTAGAGTGAACAATCTGCTCACTTTACAAAAGTGTGTACGTCGATCTGCCTGATCGAATTACACCTTTCACGCAAACATGCCCGCATAGATATCACTTCGGAACAAAATTAACCCAAGAGTTAATAATGTTCCCCTATTCTCTTTGGGTTACTTTATTTATGGCGCAATGCGCTCCCCATTATTTAGATTTGCTTTTATTGAAAAAAGAATTAACTTGTTAACAAAAATGTAGCGGGGTAAAAATGCTTTATAAGTTCTTAAAAAAAATAGGG
>CAZQQC010000173.1:0-3805 GCA_964595365.1 uncultured Melioribacter sp. | reverse complement strand
GATGATATTCGAATCGAACGAACCAAAGAATCATCTAATAAAGAAACGAGAATAGAAATTGATAGTAAGGCAAAGCTGGGGTCAAAAACAGTTGGAGTAGAACTTGAGAAAAATAAAAACGTCAAATTAGGCACTGATAAAAAAATTGAATTCATTTCCGGCGATAACTTAGAGAATGGTTTTGTTCTTCGTGAGTGGAAAACCGGTGACCGCTTCAAACCGCTTGGTATGAAAGGTTTCAAGAAAGTTTCAGATTTTTTAACAGATGAAAAAGTTCCGACATCGGAAAGAAAAAAGCAATTGGTCATGCTAAACCGGGACCAAATTGTATGGGTAGTTGGTTTAAGAATAGACGATCGGTTCAAGCTGAATCCGAAAACAAAAAAAGTTTACAAACTATGGATGAATTGAAAAAACAATCGAAAGACGAAATTTGGATCGGGACTGAAAAGTTTGTCCCATACTTAACCGAAGATGAAATTCAGAAAAGAATTGCCGGGCTGGGCAAACAATTATCGGAAGAATATAAAACAAAGCTGCCCATCTTTATCGGCGTTCTTAACGGATCGTTCATGTTCATGTCCGACCTTCTGAAAAATATTACGATTAATTGTGAAGTGGATTTTTTTAAACTATCGAGCTATGGCGACGAAAAAATTTCTTCAGGACGTGTTAAGCTTGTAAAAGATTTGAACGCAGACATCAACGATCGTCATCTGATAATCGTTGAAGATATTATTGATACAGGGCTCTCAATAAATTATATCGAGCAGATGATCAAAGAACACACACCGGCAAGCATGAAAGTTGTATCGTTGCTTGTGAAACCGGAGAGTTTAAAATATGACATCAAAATTGATTATATTGGTTTCAAAATTTCTAATAAATTCGTGATTGGATATGGACTCGATTACGCTCAAAAGTATCGGAATCTTCGATCAATCTACGTTTTAAGTGAATAACTTAACTGACACAAGGTTTGATCTACAATGAAAAAATATAACTGTAAAAAGAGCATTTTCTCTAAAACAACAAAAATTTGTTTGTTAAACTCAAACCTTGCGTAACATCTGTGAATAATATAAGAGAAAGAATTTAATGACTGAATGGACTAAATTATTTATGGCAGACGAAAAGAAGAATCCTAATTCCAACAAATCAAAAAAAAATGTAGGCGGACCGCAGAAGCCGGATAGCGATTTCGACTGGGGAAAAATTATCAGAACCGTTTTTAGCTGGGGCGCAGTAATCATTACCGCTGTTATCATAATGCAATTTATGCGCTCCGGATCGACTAACTCTGTTGATGTTACTTATGATGTTTATGAAAACTTTTTGAAGGCAGACAAAATTGTTGAGGCGAAAATTTACAAAACCGACGTGAACGATTACCGTTTCGAAGGGACGCTGAAGAATAAAGAAAAAATTTTTTTGAACAATTCTTACGTCGATGTGAAAACGTTTTCCGTTACACTTGTAGAACCGGTTATACAGGATCAAATAAAAGTTTGGAACGAAAAAAGTATTAAATATACATTCGTTAAAGAATCAAATGAATGGCTCACTGTTCTTCTTGGATTTGTACCATGGATTTTAGTTGTTGTTTTTTGGATTTTCATTATGCGCAGGATGCAGGGTGGCGGTGCTGGCGGAACGCGGGGCATCTTCAATTTCGGCAAGAGCAAAGCAAAATTAATTTCCGAATCGGCTGTCAAAGTTACATTTAAAGATGTTGCAGGTGCAGATGAAGCCAAGCAGGAACTCGAAGAGATAATTGAATTTTTGAAAGAACCTGGAAAATTTCAACGGCTCGGCGGCAAAATCCCGCGCGGGGTCTTGTTATTGGGTCCTCCGGGAACAGGTAAAACACTTTTAGCGCGTGCAGTTGCCGGCGAGGCAGGTGTTCCGTTCTTTTCAATTTCCGGTGCAGACTTTGTTGAAATGTTTGTTGGTGTTGGTGCAAGCCGTGTTCGCGATTTGTTTGATCAGGGAAAAAGGAATGCGCCGTGTATAATTTTTATAGACGAAATTGATGCTGTCGGTCGTCACCGCGGCGCCGGTTTGGGCGGCGGACACGATGAACGTGAACAAACTCTAAATCAGTTGCTTGTTGAAATGGATGGCTTCGAGCAGAACAGTGGCGTAATAATAATTGCTGCAACAAACCGTCCCGATGTTCTTGACCCGGCATTATTACGCCCCGGTCGTTTCGATCGTCAGGTTGTTGTCGATCGTCCCGATGTTAAGGGAAGAGAAGGAATTCTTAAAGTCCACACAAGAAAAATTCCACTGGATGCAGATGTTGACCTTGCAGTTCTTGCAAAAGGTACTCCGGGACTTGCCGGTGCAGAACTTGCAAATATGGCAAACGAGGCTGCTCTTCTTGCTGCAAGAAGAGATAAAAAGAAAGTAGCGATGGCGGATTTTGAAGAAGCCAAAGACAAAGTGATGATGGGGATGGAAAGAAAGAGCATGATCATTTCCGAAGAGGAAAAGAAGATTACTGCTTATCACGAAATCGGGCATGTTCTTGTTGCAAAGATGATTCCTGAAGCCGACCCGGTTCATAAAGTTACGATCATTCCGCGCGGCCGTGCGCTTGGCGTTACAACTTATCTTCCGGTTGATGAGAAACATACATATGCAAAAGATTATCTCGAAGCAATGATTACTTATGCACTTGGCGGACGCGCGGCTGAGAAGCTTGTGTTTAACCGCTTTACTACAGGTGCCGGTAACGACATTGAAAAAGCTACCGGTATTGCACGTAAGATGGTTTGCGAATGGGGCATGAGCGAAAAATTGGGGCCGCTTGCTTATGGCGCCCGCGAAGAGGAGATATTCTTAGGCCGCGAAATTACAAAGCATAAAGATTACAGCGAGCAAACTGCACAGTATATCGACAGCGAGATCAAAGAAATTGTAATGACATGTATGGTTCGCGCAGAAAAAATTCTTTCCGATAATATGGATGTTCTTCATAAGCTTTCTAAAGACCTTCTTGAAAGAGAAATTCTTGACAGTGACGAAATTGATAAAGTGATGCGCGGAGAAAAATTGCCGCCGGTAAAAAGAAACGGTTCCGATACAAATAAAAATTCTGCTGATTCTGTTCCCGATCATGTTCAGCAGTTGATTGAAGAAAAAAGGAAGAGAGAAGCAGGGAAAAAGTTAGATGACGGTAATGACGGCAATTGAACGTGCAACTATAGATTACAAATCAGAAATTTTTAGAAAGGCAATTCATCTCTGCTCCCTTTCCATCCCGATTATCTATTACCACATCACAAAAGAATTGGCTCTTGGGATACTAATTCCTTTGGCACTCTTTTCACTTCTGATTGATTACGGACGATACTACCATAAACCTCTGGCGGAATTTATGTATAAATTCTTTGGATTCCTTCTTAGAAAGCATGAAGTCGATTCAAAGAAAAAAAACTTAAACGGCGCCACTTATGTTTTACTTTCTGCCGTTACCGTTGTTTTGATTTTTCCGAAAATATTTGTCGTTACTGCGTTTGCAGTTTTGATTGTTGGCGATATAGCGGCAGCTTTGATCGGCAGAAAATTTGGCAGAACTAAATTTCTTTGCAAAAGTCTGGAAGGAACACTTGCCTTCTTTTTCTTTTCATGTATTGTAATTTTTTTTACACCTAAAATTCAAGGAAACTTTATCGAATACATGATCGGTTTCGTTGCAGTTGCAGTTGGCGGAATTGCGGAAAATATTTCGGGCGAATGGGCAGACGATAATTTCATGATTCCAATTACTATGAGCGTTACAATGTGGATCCTTTATGCG
>CAZQQC010000172.1:0-3808 GCA_964595365.1 uncultured Melioribacter sp. | reverse complement strand
AGATTTTATTTATATGGGTAAGATTTGCTTTTTGTGTTTCCCGCAAGTAATTCAATGCAGCCCCGGCAGAGCAAATTGCTGCATGAAATGAATCAATGCCGAATCCCTTCAAAGTTTTTGTGTTAAAGTGGTTCATCAAAAGTTCGGAGCAGTAATCGAAATTAAAAATCCAATCGTCAATTTTTGTTATGCGTGCGGAAGGAACCGCTTTTTGAATGAACGGTTCCAATTCTTGTTTCAATTTTTTCGGTATCAAAACTTCTGATGGATTAATAGAACCAAGTTGCTGCGATATTTCCTTCCCGGTTACTTCGTAAGTAGAAAATTCGCCCGTCGAAATATCGCAGAAAGAAATTCCGGCAGTATCTTCTTCAACATAAATCGAAAGCAAGTAGTTATTCTTTTTATGATCAAGCAGTTTGTCCGAAATTGCAACTCCAGGGGTAACAACCTCAATCACGTCACGCTTCACAATTCCTTTTGCAAACTTGGGATTTTCCATTTGCTCGCAGACCGCAACACGGTATCCGGCACGGACGAGTTTTGGCAAATAATTATCTATTGCATGATGAGGGAAACCGGCAAGCGGAACGTCTTCGGCAGCGCCATTGGCACGCCTGGTTAAGGTAATCCCAAGAACTTTCGATGCAATCTTAGCATCTTCCTCAAAAGTCTCAAAGAAATCCCCCATCCGGAAAAGCAGAATTGTGTCCGGGTAACTTTCTTTTATCTTAGAATACTGTGCCATTAAAGGAGTTACTGCCATTGTGCCGTTTTAATTTTGTGCTAAAAATAGTTTAATGAGCGGTTAGAATCAAAAGCAGTCGATACACTTTAACTTATAGCAGTTCACGATTTTTATTTTTCGATGAACGGAATAGTTGTGCAAAGGTTTCGACGGTTTGAACATTTAGTTATAGAAACATCTGAAAAATTCAGAAATGTTATTTCTTTCCCGATACTTTGATAGACCCGGCGGGTTCGATTGAGCCGCTCGGTATCGGGGTCGAAATGACAAACAATATTTTTCAGAGGTCTCTTATATTGAAATTGAAAATCTATCATTTCGGAATTTATACACATTTGATTATTTGAAATTATTTTCTACTTTGAAGAGGGGTGAAAGACATTTGTAATGGTTATTTCTTCTACTATACATTGTTCACTCAGTAAAATGATTTTCTCACTGATAAAAACTATATCAAAGCTATCAATTTTTTTCGTTCATATAATTTTTTTTATAATAAATTTCTCGGGCTTTATTGACTAATGCTATTACAAATGTAATATTGTTGTTAAAAAAATTAGGAGGAACGATGGCAACCGCCACATTGCAACTTGGATCGTCTGCACCGGACTTTAATCTCCAATCTATAGATGGCAACAACTATTCGCTAAATTCATTTACGTCGAAGAAAGCCATTGTTATTATTTTCAGTTGCAACCACTGCCCTTACGTGCAAGCTTACGAAAACCGGATAGTTGAAATCCAGAAAGATTATGTGAAGGATGTTCAAGTTGTCGCTATCAATGCTAACGAAGATGAAAATTATCCCGATGATTCGTTTGCAAAGATGAAAGAACGCGCGCATACAAGAGGATTTAACTTTCCTTATTTGCGGGATGAGACCCAGGAAGTTGCTAGAGCGTACGGTGCAACACACACGCCGGAAATTTTTCTTTTTGATCACAAAAGAAAATTGGCATTTCATGGAAAGATAGATGACAACTGGCAGGATCCGGAATCGGTCAAGTCGAAATATTTGAGAAATGCTATCGATGAATTGCTTGCCGGTAAAAAAATTTCTGTGCCTGAAACATTTACAATCGGCTGCACAATTAAGTGGAAGAGGTAATTGAAAAGATTACACCTTTGGCTACTTGAGCGGTTCATACAATGGAACTCAAAATCCACTGACTTATAATTAAGTCCGGCTTCACAATTAAGATTAAAGCATATTATACTGTAAAACCAACCTCCATAGGGGGTGGGTACACTTTAGCATAACAATAATTACGGCGCATAGGTTTTAACTCCGCCTTACATTTGGGGTCATTGTTGGAATTCCAGTTGAAATCTTAAAAGGAATTTTATATGTTTTCAATGAAGCCGTCTCAAAAGTAGTTGTTTAATCAGAAATAGGCCGCTGATATCATACTGTCTCGCTTCGCTGCTCGAAGCAGGAATTAAATACCTGCTCGATACTGTAGCTTGAGGTAGGTTTTATTTGTTGATAAACTATTTTTGACAGCTTCAATTTTTTTTATCCAAGCACAAAAAGGAGTTTTTAGGTGTCAAACTTCGTTTATCTCAGCAAGGAACGAATGCGCGAGCTCGAAAAGGAATTGAACGAACTTAAAACCAACGGCAGAAAAAAAATGGCTGAGAGAATTGCCGAAGCAAGATCTCACGGCGATCTTTCGGAAAATGCAGAGTACGATGCTGCTAAAGAAGAACAGGGTCTGCTTGAACTCAAAATCAGCAAGCTGGAAGGACTTCTTTCGCGCGCTACTCTTATCGATTTAACCAACATGCCGAAGGATCAAGCGCATATTTTATCAACACTAACAGTAAAAAATTTGAATAACACGAAAACTTATAAATACACTTTGGTCTCTCCGGAAGAAGCCGATATTGATAAAGGCAAGATTGCAATTTCATCTCCGGTAGGACAGGCTCTGATGGGTTCCAGAGTTGGTCAGACAGTTAATGCCAAGGTTCCTGCCGGTATAATAAAATTTCAGGTGATTGATTTAGAGTAACGATTAAATAAATTTTTTTGATCGTTGTATTTGTAGAAAAGTCTCTCGAGAGACTTTCTTTTTTATGTTTAATGAGAACTGTAAGAAAATGAAAAGTATCGAGCAGAAGATTTTGAAGTTCGTAGATCAGCACCGCCTGATTGGTAGCGGCGACAAAATTTTAGTTGCATTCAGTGGCGGACCCGATTCCGTTTTTGCGCTCAGCTTTCTGAAAAAGTACGAACGAAAATTCAAATGCAGGCTCTTTGCGGTTCATTTCAACCATGGTTTGCGAGGTGAAGAATCCGATTCAGATGAAAAATTTGTAGCGGAATTCTGTATAAGGAACAATATCTATCTTCAAACCGAAAAGTTAGACGTTAAAACTTTTTCAAAGGAGAACAAACTTTCAATTGAGGAAGCCGCACACAAACTGAGGTATGAAAGGCTGGAAGCGATTGCCCGTAAATCGAACTGCAACAAAATTGTTACTGCTCACAACCAAAGTGATAATACCGAAACCATTCTGATAAATTTGTTCAGCGGAACAGGTTTGTTGGGACTTTCTGGCATCCCTATTCGGCGCGGAAAAATTATTCGTCCGCTGCTTTGTGTAACCAAACAGGAAATTTTGGAAGCACTGCAAAAAAAACAAATCGGGTTCAGAATCGATTCGTCAAACTTCAACAACGATTTCAAAAGAAATTTTGTGCGTAACAGAATTCTTCCGTTGATCAGAGAAAAAATTAATCCGTCTATCGATGAAGCACTTTTCCGTTCGGCAAGAAATATAGGAAATTCATTTTTGTTGAATAAAAAAGTTTTCGATCTTTTGACAGAAAATTTCGTCTTCGGAAAAAAAGGTTTGGTGAAAATTAAGATTGCGCTGGGTGAAATGTTCGGCGGAAACATTCCAGGTGAAATTTTGAAAACCGTACTCCGGAAACAATTCAATCATGAGTTCGGTTACGACGACTTTGAAAAAATTAATTTGCTAACCGGCAAACAGAAGGGGAGAAAAGTTCATCTAAGTAAAAACCTGCTCGCCTTCCGTGAAGAAGATGAT
>CAZQQC010000171.1:0-4153 GCA_964595365.1 uncultured Melioribacter sp. | reverse complement strand
TTTTATTTCCTATCTTTTAACTAAACATTCCTTGATGATATTTCGATAATAACGTATGCTTTGGAGTAAATCCTGGCTTGTTTATAAAACACTTTTTCTCTAAGTTTACACAAAATTTTGGCGATAGATAATGTTAAATCTAATATTCGTAATTGTACTTGCATATTTGGTCGGTTCAATTCCTACTAGTATTATTCTTAGCAAACTTGTTAAGGGAATAGATATTAGAAACTATGGCAGTGGTAACGCAGGTGGTTCAAATGTATTCAGAGTTTTAGGATGGAAGTGGGGTGTTCTTACTATTCTTCTCGATACTGTGAAAGGTGCTGTAGCTGTCATTGTTATAGCGCGTCTCTATCTCGATAACTTCCCATTCAACAACATAACTCCGTTTGATGATTTTACTCTCGTACAAATTATTTGCGGGGTAAGTGCTGTATTAGGGCATGTGTGGACAGTCTTTGCAGGGTTTCGCGGCGGTAAAGGTATTGCAACCGGACTGGGTGTTTTAATTACAATCACTACTTTAGATATGGTTGTTGCACTCGGAATTTTTGTTCTTGTTGTTACTTTATCCCGATACATTTCGTTAGGGTCGCTAATTGCTGCAGTTTCTGTTCCTCTCATTCTGATTGTCCGCGAAAATATTTTTGGTGTAAACATACCCGGCTATCATACAATTTTACCATTCTCAATTTTGCTTGCACTGTTGGTAATCTTCACTCACAGAGCCAACATAAATAGATTGCTTAAAGGCAGCGAAAAAAAAATATCATTTGTAAAAAAGAAATCGGGTTAGATGAGAATTTCTGTTCTCGGAGCTGGGGGCTGGGGAACCACTCTAGCCATTCTTCTACATTATAACGGCCACAATGTTACACTCTGGGAATATAAACGTGCTTATGCCAAAACACTTTGTCGTTTACGCGAAAACAAAATTTATCTCCCCGGAATAAGAATTCCCAGAGAAATAGAAATAATTCATTCGTTAGAAGAAAGCTGCGCAAACAAGCATATTATTGTTCTTGCCGTTCCTTCTCAATTTATTAGGAGTGTTCTCCACAACGCCAAACGAATTGACTTCCGCGACACGACTTTTGTAAGCGTTGCTAAGGGAATTGAAAAAGATACTCTCATGACTGTCTCGCAAATCATCAAAGATGAAATAAAAGAAATATCACCGTCACAAATTGGCGTGCTCTCCGGTCCAAGTCATGCCGAAGAAGTCAGCAGAAAAATTCCTACTGCGGTTGTTGCCGCTTCCAAGGATTCGTTCACGGCGAAACAAATTCAATTGGCATTCATCACTTCGTATTTCAGAGTTTACTCTTCAACCGACATTCTGGGAGTCGAATACGGTGGCGCTTTGAAAAATGTTATTGCAATTGGCGCTGGAATAATTGACGGCGCCAAATTCGGTGATAACACAAAAGCCGCAATCATGACTCGTGGCATTGCAGAGATTTCGCGGCTTGGAATTGCACTCGGTGCACGTCCAGAAACCTTTGCTGGTTTATCTGGCATGGGTGATTTAATTGTAACATGTATGAGCAAGCACAGCCGAAATAGATACGTAGGAGAGCAAATCGGCCGCGGCAAAAAATTGAAAGAAGTTTTGAAAAAGATGCAGATGATTGCCGAAGGAGTAGAAACCTGCCGCTCGGTTCATCAGCTTTCACAGGAATTTAAAATTGAAACACCAATTGCTAACGCGGTTTACCGGATTCTTTTCGAAGAACGCGACCCAGTTAAAGTTACTTACGAATTAATGACCCGCGACATGAGAGCTGAAGACGAATAGAACTGGACTCTTGAAACTTGATACTTAACATGAACATATATCCAGCCAAAGAAAAACGTTTAATGCTCAGCTCATTAATTTGAAAGCAGATGAATAAAAGACCTAATTTTGATTATGAATTCCTTATTAAAATCCTGACCATACTAAAACAGAATTTCTTATTCTGCTCTTTTCAAGATGCTTCAAAAGTTATTAATTACAACCATAATCCAAAACCTTATGTGTTGTTGCGACACGATGTAGATTTAGATCTTGACAACGCTTTGAAGATGGCTCTGATTGAAAAAGAGTTACACGTTAGATCATGTTACATGGTAATGACCAACTCGCCTTTTTATTCTTTAAACGACAATCATTCACTATCAAGTGTTAGAGAAATTGTAGCGAGCGGTCATGAGATCGGTTTGCATTTTGATTTTTATGACAATTCTTTGCGAGACGATAGAACAGACATAGAGCAAATACAAAATGATATCGAGTCAAGCTGTCTTGGGTTGGAGAAGATAACCGGGACAAAAATCACATCAATTTCGTTTCACAGACCGCTACCACAATTATTGAGAGGACCGTTTTACATAAACGGCAGAATTAATACTTATTCAGACGAACTGATGAAATGGTATCTTTCAGATTCGAAAGGAAATTGGCGTGAGGGGAATCCGATTGATTCGTTAGCTAAATCAAAGAGCAATGTTCTACAACTGCTCATTCATCCCATTTGGTGGGATGAGAAACATCAGGATGCACCTGATCGATTACAGATATTTTTCGAACATCGTACTAAAAACTTTTCTGCCGAAGAAAAAAATAAATTCGATATTTTATTATCATCTTATCTCACTATTCAACGAAGAGGGAAAAACGCATAGATGGCAATTACAGGTAAATTTAATACGGATTCAAAAGCACTTGTTAACCGGATAACAGCTCACGACAAATACGGCTCGAAAGATATCAATGAGTGGATGTTTAAGAATCTGGAACTCGGCGAAGGATTATCAATTATTGACCTAGGCTGCGGAATAGGAAAACAAACAATCCCAATGGCTAAAATTGTTGGTTCAACTGGCAATATAACTGCTGTCGATGTATCAAACGAATCCCTCGGTATATTGATAAACGAGGCAAGAAACAAAAACTTGGGGAAAAATATTACCGTGTTGAATTATGACATAGATTCTCTGAACGAACAGTTAGATACCAGTAAGTTTGATCGTGTGCTCGCCTCTTTCTCTATTTACTATTCAACGAATCCGGAAGCACTTTTTAAGACGATCCACTCAGTACTGAAACCGGACGGGTTGTTTTTCTTTTGCGGGCCATCGTCGGAAAATAATAGGGAGCTGAAGAAATTTATTGCTTCAATTAAAAATTTTCAGGAGGAAAAAGCAGCTGGCGGAGCCGACTTCATGGAAACCACTGGACTAGAACTAGCACGTAACATGTTTAACTCAGTTGAAATTTTCGCGTTTGAGAATTCATTGAAATTTGATGCATCGGATTCACTTTATCGTTATTGGAGTTCGTACAATTTATACGACGAGAAACTCGACAGCGCATTCTATGAAGCAGCCAATGAACATTTCAAAACAAACGATTACTTTATTACATATAAGCGTGTGATTGGCGTAAAAGCAAAGAAACAATAATATATACCGTTTTCCCTCTCTTCATCACTTCCTTTTTTTTAATTATATTTAATCCAGTTCATAACAAGTTCAGCTGCTTCATGCACGATAATCTTTCGACATCAGTTCAGTACTTAAAAGCTGTCGGACCAAAGCGTGCTGAATCTTTTTCCAAAATTGGAATTAATACCGTTAAGGATTTGCTTTTCTACTTTCCTAGCAGATATTTAGACCGCTCAACAATATTAAACACTGTAAAAGTTGTTCAGTATGCCGCCAACGGTTACGAAGGCGAGGTAACCATCATCGGCGAAGTTGTCGATTCCGAAATTCACCGTTACCACAAAAAACAAATTTTCAAAGTGCGGTTTAAAGATGCTTCCGGGTTCTTCGAGTGTGTTTGGTTTCAAGGCGCAAAATATTTCCAGAATGTATTTCATAAAGGAGAATATTTTGCAATCTCGGCTAAGCCGGTTTTGACCAGGTACGGACATCTTCAATTCGTTCACCCAGATTTCGACCGGTTTGCTGAAAAAGAATCGAAAGATTTTTTTCATACGGGTAAAATCATTCCGTTTTACCGTGTGCCGAAAGAATTGAAGGAAACAAATCTCGGCGACTTAAGTTTGCGACGAATCGTTCATCAAGCCATGGAAAATTTTTCCAAGGACCTTTCCGAAACTCTGCCGGATTATATTATCAAAGAAAAAAATCTACTCAATAT
>CAZQQC010000170.1:0-4329 GCA_964595365.1 uncultured Melioribacter sp. | reverse complement strand
GACAGGATTCGAACCTGCGACTTCTTGGTCCCAAACCAAGCGCTCTAGCCGGGCTGAGCTACTCCCCGAATTTCACTTCAGATATCGATGAACAATGTTTTCACTTCAGCCTCCGACTTTCCCGATCTTAATCTGTACAATCTAGTTCACGCCGAGTTTATCCGACTATGATTAGCAACTCCTGTTACATCGAAAAAATGATTTTCAAAATTGGCTTTCAAAAATATATCATTGAGGCAGAAATGTCAATTTTCACGCCTTATTTTCGCTTCTTTTGAATTATTTATATCTTTACACAAAAAAACTGCTCATGTCTTTAGCCGGATTCCTTACAGGACGATATCTTAGATCAAAGAAAGATTCAAGATTCATTTCAGCAATCTCTTTTATTACAATTCTTGGAATAACTCTCGGTGTTGCTGTTGTTATTATGGCACTTACTATTCTCGACGGCTTTCAAAAAGTTGTATCCGAGAAGATTATTGAGTTCAATTCACACATAAAAGTAATAAGTTTCGGCAATCGAAATCTGCCGGATCCAAATGAAGTAATTCCTGTAATACAAAAACAATTTGGCGATGATCTCCTTTCTATCCAGCCGTTTGTATCTAAACTGGCAATTGCAAGATCGCATCACCTCACAGAAGGCGTAACACTTACCGGAATTGACCCGAAGACAACCGGGCTGCAAACTGAAAATATAATCAAACAGGGCTTTTTCGATCTGAACGATAGAGATTCTACATTTAAGCTGTTACTTGGCAAGAAGCTTGCGGAAAAAATGTTTGTCAAAGTTGGCGACAGGGTTACAATATTCGGATTAAGGAACGACCGGGTTCCGTCGATCAGTAATCCTCCCGCAATAGCGCAATTCTCGGTTGCCGGAATTTACGAAAGTGGTTTATCGGAATATGATGACTTGAACGCATTCGTAAACATAGCAACCGCCCAAAATATTTTTGGAATGGGGTCGCAGATTTCCGGTTACAACATCAAAGTCAAAGATATTGGAAAGCTGAAAGTGTTGAGCGATAAACTTCAAGACTTTCTCGGCTATCCATATTATGTAAGAACTATTTTTCAAGTGCACCAAAATATTTTTACCTGGTTAGATTTGCAGAAGAAACCGATTCCGATTGTACTTGGATTAATAATCTTCGTAGCCGTTTTCAACATTGTTGGAACGCTGCTGATGCTCGTGCTCGAAAGGACTAACGCCGTCGGAATCATAAAATCTCTTGGCGGCAATCGCAAACTAATTATGAAAATCTTTCTTCTTCATGCCGTTTATATAACACTGGCTGGAGTTGCAGCGGGAAATATGCTTGCCTATGCAATCAGTTTTCTGCAAGAAAAATTTGATATCATTTCTCTTCCCGGAAAAGTTTATTTTGTTACAAAAGTACCGATTGCTATCAGCAGCGACAATTACATTTTTGTTTCTGCAGTGACAATTGCGGTAGCACTGGCAGCATCACTTTTACCGGCATTTATTGCTTCAAGAATAAAAATAATTTCTGCTATAAAGTTCGATTGATCATGATAGAATTTTTCATTGCCAAAAGATACTTACGATCAAGACGGAAATTAAATTTCATCACGGTAATTTCCATACTCTCGTCGCTTGGAATCACGATCGGAGTTGCTGCGCTTGTAATTGTTTTGTCTGTCTTTAACGGGTTTGGTTCAATCGTTACATCGATCCTTGTCAATTTCGATCCTCACATTAGAATATCGGTAATTGAAGAATCCGGTTACTCGCATATTCGCGATCTTGAAAAAGCCGTTCAAAATATTTCCGGAGTTAAATCGTATTCTCCTTTTGTTGAAGGTAAAGCAATTCTTCTGAATAAACGCTCATTCGAAATTGTAAACTTGAAAGGGATACAAGAACCGAAAGGCAATGAAACTCAGGGAGTCGCATCAAAAATTATAAGCGGGAAACCTGACCTTTACGGTAACGACAAAATTTTACTCGGATTACCTTTGGCATTGCGGCTTTCGGCGCGGGTCGGCGATACAATTTCGGTAACATCTGCATACAATATAGAAAAAACAATTGTAACACTTGCTCTTCCGCAGACAAGAAAATTTATTGTTACCGGCATTTTTGAATCCAACAATCGGGATTATGATGTTGTCTACTCATTCGCTTCAATCAAATCTGCACAAAGATTATTCGGTTTGAGAAATAAAATTACGGGACTGGAGCTGCTGCTTAATAATTTTCATAATGCCGAAAATGTAAAACAAATTTTGGAGAGTAAGCTTGATTCCAAAATGTTTTCTGTAAACACCTGGTACGACCTTCACAAAGAGCTTTACAACGTAATGCTGATAGAAAGATGGGGCGCTTACATACTTCTCTGCTTGATAATTGCTGTTGCTGTGTTTAATATTTTTGCATCGTTAACGATGACCGTGATTGAAAAGAAAAAAGATATCGGCGTGATACGTTCTATGGGCATGAATAAAAAATCGATCAGTCAAATTTTTATGTTTGAAGGAATTCTTGTAGGTGCCTTAGGAACAATTGCGGGTCTATTTCTTGGAGTGGTAATTTGTTACCTACAAATAAAATATAATTTTTATCCGCTCGACCCGACGAAGTATATCATAAGTTTCATGCCAGTCGAGATCAGGGTATCGGATATTTTCGCAATCGGCGTGATGTCTATGCTGCTGGCATTTTTAGCAACAATTTATCCGGCAAAGCGCGCTGCAAACACAAATGTGATTGAATCAATTAAATATGAATAATCGACAATATCATTCTGAGGAGTTCCGATGCTGAGCTTAGTAAAAGTTACTGACAACGAAGAATCTAATTAAACATCGAGACTCTTCATTCCGAACAACCGGGATTCAGAGTGACAAAAAATACCAATAATAACATGAACAACATAATTCTAGAAGCAAAAAATATTCACAAAGCATTTTTCAAACAGAACAACCAGCGCCTGGAAATTTTAAAAGGCGTTACCTTGCAAGTTGAACAAGGAATTATCAGTGTTGTCATAGGTGCATCTGGCGCCGGTAAAAGCACTCTACTTCATATTATGAGCGGGTTGGATAATGCCGATCAAGGAAAAGTATTCTTAAATGGGACAGATATCTTTTCACTTAGCGACGAAAAACTTTCCAGATTCCGCAACCGGCACATCGGTTTTATATTTCAATTTCATCATTTACTTCCGGAGTTTGATGCACTCGAAAACGTTGCAATACCAATTATGATTTCCGGCGAGCCCAGAGCTAAGGCTTTTGTGCGATCGAACGAACTGCTCAATATGGTTGGATTAAACGATAGACTTCATCACAAACCATCTGAACTTTCCGGCGGCGAGCAGCAGCGTGTTGCAGTAGCACGTGCGCTCGCAAATAACCCCGATATTGTTTTTGCAGATGAACCGACCGGCAATTTAGATTCGGCAAACAGCGAATCGGTTCATAAACTTTTTGTAGAGCTGAAAGAAAAGCTTGGTGTTACCTTTTTAGTTGTCACACATAATCCGGAATTAGTAAAACTCGGCGATAAAGTTTTTGAAATGAAAGATGGGATTATTCACTAACATCGACTACACTTCTCCTCGCATGTTTCGCTAGTGAAGTAAGATAAGAATAGGGACAGATGTGTGAGCTAAAATGAAAAAGATTGACAACATTCTCTTCTCAGCTGTCAATGATTTCCACTTGAAGGTAAGGTTGAGGACAAGAAGATGATTGTAAAATTTTTTGTTGCTTACCCTCTTTGGAATAGCCATGGCTCGAAAGAGTAATTCTCTTCCTCTGTGGACTTTCGCCTTATGGGATTTGTTTTATTACATGTTTCTTTACTTATTTACTCACATTACGCGAGGTTTGATCTACTGTGAAAAAAATATAACTGTTAAACGAGTATTTTTTTCTAAAACAACAAAAATCAGTTTGCTAAGCTCCAACCTTGCGTAACATCAGTTAGTAATATCTTCATAATAGCAATTGAAAATTATTCGTTGATGCTTAAATGTGGTTGCATAAGCTCTAACTGCTCTCCTCAAAATAATATTCCTCAACAATCATCATAAAAATTTTTATATTTTCGAAAATTATTCAAGCAACTGTGAGGCAGGGATGAACATTCTATTCTTTTTAACAATTCCTGTAATTTTATTTTGCCTGGCGAGTAAATTTTATGCAAAGTTTATCGCAAAAAATCTGGGAGAAGATTCAAATAACCCGACTCCCGCAATAACAATAAACGACGGACAGGATTACGTTCCAACAAAACGTTATGTTGTATTCGCACATCATTTTTCTGCAATAGCAGGCGCAGGACCAATTATAGGC
>CAZQQC010000169.1:0-4538 GCA_964595365.1 uncultured Melioribacter sp. | reverse complement strand
GTATAATTGAACGCAATATTGTCTCCATCGCTTTGTTCGATATAATAATTTGAAACCGGGAGCTCCATATCTTTCTCGAAGAAATATGAATAGGTTTTAGATGAGAAAAACTGCAGTTTATTTACGACGGCAAAATAAACAGAGGTGTTTGTAAAATCTTTCGACTGTGGTTCAAATCCGGAACCAAAAAGTACGGATGCAATTATTAGAAAAATAAAGATGGTAATAAATTTTGGGTTGATTTTAATCTTTCTGAAAAGCAATAATACAATGGCTGCTGCTGCTGCAAAGACCGTTAAGAACAGAAAGTAGAGCGGGTTCATTCCGCCTGCGGCAGTTACAGTTTCTCTTATTTCGGAAATTGAATATCCGAACAAATCCGATCCTAAAGGAATAGCAGATTTTGAAAAGTAGAGCACGAGCAAAAGATAAATCAAAGCGATTAATACAGACAAAACATTTAGGATTACTTTTGCAGTGGATCTATGAATGAGAAAAACCGTGAGATAAATTATCCCGATAAATGCGGCTGTTTCAAGAAAAAATATAGTATCGTAGAAAAATGAGTTAAGCAACGAAATTATTCGAGAACCGGGACCTGCCGTACGGCTCCAGGCAAATATTATTTCGTATGTTCTAATTAAGAAGAAAATTGCCAGCAGTCCCAAAACTGAAGAAATGAAATAACTAAAAGCATCGTGAAGCTTGTTTCGTTCTTTTCTTTTGTAATCCAGGTTTTGCATTTTTCCTAATCTTTGTATTGTTGAAAAAAATAATTCCGCTATGCCCGGTAGAGCATAAGCATCGTTCATTCATACCTTTGTAGAGAGACCCTTTTTTTCCATCCTGCCCCATTCTCTGTTGCCCAGAAAATATTCCAGCGATCCCTTGAATCTAAAGTAAGATGTGATCTGGCGGTAGCCAAAATTTTCTGCGATTGCAATAATGAAGAGTTCCAGCAAATGACTTGTACGCGAATATTTTTTGAACGTCAATTCTTCGAAGATAACCGACAGCAGCGATAAAATTACGCCGTATAAAATTGCAACAGATAGAAAAACAACCGTAAAACTTAACGGTACTAGACCGAACATTACCGAAATCAAAAAAATGAAATATCCGAACACTTCTATAATAGGCCCCAACATTTCGAAAATAATAAAGTAAGGAAAGACAACTATTCCTAAAAGTCCATACTGCGAGTTGAACAATAATTGTTTGTGTAGTAAAAGACTGATGATTGTTCCTTTCTGCCACCGTTTTCTTTGGCGGCTTAGAATTTTCAGAGTCTCCGGCGCTTCGGTCCAGCATACCGGATCGGGAATAATTGCAATCCGGGTTTCAGGATTTTCGTTTCGAAACAGTCTCTGAATTCTAACGATTATTTCCATGTCTTCACCGATACAACCGTTTAAGAATCCTCCGATTTTTACCAAGACTTCTTTTTTAAAGCAGCTGAACGCACCTGAGATAATTAGAACTCCGTCCAAAGCATCAAACCCGTTTCTTCCAAACATGAATGCGCGAAGGTATTCGACAACTTGAAATTTTGCAAGCCATGATTTCGGAAGTCCCACTTTCTCTACAAATCCTTTATTGATGTCGCATCCGTTAGCAATTCGAATAGTTCCGCCGACGGCAACAATGTTTTCATTTTCCATGAAGGGATAGCTAACTTTCAATAAGCCGTCTCTTTCAATTATCGAATCGGCATCGACTACTATAATAAGTTCGTTAGCTGAAATGTTTATGCCTGCATTGATAGAATCCGCTTTACCGCCGTTTTCTTTGTCAACAATTATCAAGTTTTTGTAACCTTTGCAAAGAAAAACCGAATTGACTTTTTTTGTACTCAAGTTATTGTAGGGCAAATACGGAATTTCAACTGCGTTAAATTTTTCCTGGAGCAAACTTAAAGTATTATCCTTCGAGCCGTCATTGACAACGATGATCTGATATTCGGGGTATTCCAGTTGAAGCAATGCTTGTATAGAAGTTATGATACCGGCTTCTTCATTATATGCTGGAACAATCAACGAGATCGATTTGAATTTCTTCAGCCGGAAAATTTCTTTCAAATCCTTGTAGGTTTGTCTGTTCTGATATTGTTTCAGCTTCAAGAAGGAAAGAAAGCACAATAGGATGTAGATGCTTCCGAGAATGAAGAAGTAATAAATGAAAAACTGATTCAGTATTTCGTTTATGTGTTTGAGCTGATCATGCATTTTCTAAAATTCTTTTCTCCAGAATAATTCTATTGGCAACTGTAGATATTTTTTTGTCGGTCGAATTCCACGCCAGTTCAAACAGTTTTGATTTTGCATTGTGTGAACCGTTATACATTGCATAAGCCGCAGCTATTTTTACTTCCATGTCTTCGTCGTTAATAAGGTCGATGATTTTATCTTCGTTGGAAATATCGCCTATTTTGCTTATTGCTCTAATTGCAGCCGCGCGTATGTCTGCGCGGGAGTGATTGAGAAAAAATCTAAGCGAGTTAACCGAGTCTATATTCTCAATTTCGCCGAGGTATCTTATCGATTCAAGAATAAGAATTTTGTTTCCGCTGTAAACAAGAATTTTCAATATAACGTCAAGCGCTTCAGCGTATTTAAAATGCCAGAGAACGGTAATTATAATTTGCTGGATCCAATAATTTTTTTCTACAGGTAGTCTTCGGCACAGCGGCTCGCAAACGGATCTGTCGAATTTTATAATCATGGATAAAATGCTATCGCCGGTAATTTTTTTTCTGGATTTTGCAGCATCCAGAATCCGATCGATCATAGCAGCGGCGCCAAGATAGGCGAGGCTTTCTACAGTCGTTCTAAAAATCATTTCATTCGGTACATTCAATTCATCGGCAAGCAGATTAACAACCTCTTCGCTTTTTATGAAACGGAGAAAGTAAACAGCTTCTATGCGTTTTTTCTTCCGGAAACTTTTCAAGTTCTTTATGAAATATGTTTTCAAGAGACTCTCTGTTACCAGCTTTTTTAGCTGTTCCAGGTCTTCTCCTTTAAGGTGAAGAAAAAAAGAAGTTAGAAAAAAAATTAAATTTTGATAGCTCGACTTTGGAATTTTTGAAACGATTGTTTTGGGGTCCGCTTGTGAAGTAAGATAATCCAAAATTTCATTCTGCCAGCGGGATGTAAACTTGCTTTGCCGTTTTTCCCTGAAGTAATTTATTAGTCTAAGCAAAAGAAGGCTCGATATAAAAACGTAGGTTAGAAATAAAAAAAATGTGAACGCAATTATTAAATATAAATTATGACCTCTTAGCAAGACTTACCCCCGCCATTGAATAATTTTATTGCTGTTCCGAAATCCGGGGTACAGAAAATAAATAAAGCCAATCATTTTAGAAGAGCTTTTTGAATTCGTAAAAGTAGTTCTGATGTAGAGAATGGCTTGGTGATATAATCGGCAGCGCCGGCACGCAATCCTTCCAGAATTACACTTTCGTGAGAGTAGGTCGAAAGCAGTATCACCGGTATATTTGCAATTGCGGGAGTCGATTTTATTTGCTTCAAGATAGTCAGCCCATCTACAACAGGCATCATAACATCTGAAATAACCAATGATACTTTGTTGGCTAGAAGATAGCTGGCAACTTTTTCGCCGTTCGGAAAAACGACTATCTCATAACCTTCTTTAACAAGCTTGAATTGTATCAATCGGGTAACACCCTCGTCATCTTCAATTAAGACAATCTTTTTTTTATTTCCCGGCATTGTGTTGTTCGAATAATAATATACAACTTCATCATGGAATTAGCTGGAGAACCATAATACTGTTAAATTTACTGAATCAATTATGATATAATAATTTAACAAAAAATTAAAAATATACCTACTGTTACTGTTATGGTTTAGAAGAAACTTTGCAATTTCAAGCCGGGTACCGGCAGCTTTTACGGAATTAGATTTCTGAATTTTCTAAAAATCGATAAGGACCGGAATTGATCCGGGATAATTATTTTTATACTGAATCTTTATTTCAACTATGCGGCCAACTAATCAAAAATAATTTAATAAATATTTGATAATTTATATGCGGCAAATGTATTCGAAAATATTTACTTCATTCAAACAAAAGAGCGGAGTTTAAATGAATAGGCAAACTACTTCGACAAACCCTGCTACCGGTGAAATAATCGGTTACACAAAACTCAATACCACCGAGGAACTTAAAACTATGATATCGGTTGCAAGACAAGCCCAGAAAAAATGGGAAGGCACAGATTTATCTTTCAGAGTATCAAAAGTAAAAGCAGTACGTGATTGCCTGGTGGAGAATGCAGACAAAATTGCCGAAACAATTTCGCGTGATAACGGAAAAACCAGAATTGATGCACTTGCAACGGAAATCTTGCCGGCAACGATGTCCGTTTCATATTATTGTAAAAACGCGAAGAAGTTTTTAAGAGATCAAAAACTTCGAGCCGGAAATATTATTCTGATAAATAAAAGAAGTAAAATTATTCGCGTGCCTTATGGTGTGATCGGGATTATATCACCTTGGAATTACCCTTTCTC
>CAZQQC010000168.1:0-4614 GCA_964595365.1 uncultured Melioribacter sp. | reverse complement strand
CTGCTGCACGGTTATCCCGATCAAAAAACTTCTCTTGACAGGATCCAAACGGTGAGGGAAATCGCCGGATTGTTTTTGACTAAGTCGGAAAAGACAGTTCGCAGCCGCGGTTATTTGAGTTTTGAAAGAGAAAATTTATCTGCCGAAATAAATTTGGCAGAAACTTTCTTTTCCGAGATTGATATTTTCTTTAGCATTAAAGATGCAGCAAAGTCAGAAGAAGAGTTAGCGCTGCTTGGAAAATCGTTTATTAAAATTTTTGATTATGCGGCAGACCTTTACTCGAGGAAAAAAAAGCAAAAAGGGTATCTCGATTTCGAAGACATTTTGTTATTCACACAGCAAGTTATTCAAATTCATGAAGTGAAAAATTATTTGACAGGGAAGTTCCGTTACATAATGATAGATGAGTATCAGGATACCAACGAGCTTCAATACGAAATTTTTATGCCGATTCTTGACGGTTTGAAAAGCGGTAACCTGTTTGTCGTTGGTGATGAAAAACAAAGTATCTATATGTTCCGGAATGCCGAGCCTGAAATTTTTGAGAAGACCAAAAGTGAAATCAGTGCGATTCCAGATGGGGGACAGCTGCTGAATTTACCCCACAGCTTCAGAATGCCTCCTCAGCTTGTTCTTTTTACCAATCATGTTTTCATGAACCTGTTCGAAAATGCCAATCCTTATTTTAATGAAGTTGCTCACAGCAATTTGATCTGTTCAAAGAGCGAAAATGAAAATGGAAGCGTTGAAATTCTTATTGCCGATGATAAAATTATTGCCGAAAGCGAATTAGTTGCAAACAAAATTCTTCAACTCGTTTCCGGAAAGGAGCGCCCGTCCCACAAGTTTCAAGATATTGCAGTGCTGTGCCGCAAACGGGATTCTTTTGCTCAGCTTGAAAAGTCATTTGTCATGCATGAAATTCCATATTCAATCATTGGAGGCAAAGGATTTTTTCAGCGTCAGCCGATTTACGATGTTTACAACTATCTGTCTTTTCTCTTGAACAGAGAAGATAATGCCGCACTGATTGGAATACTTCGTTCGCCCTTCTTCAATGTTTCCGACTTACAGTTGTACATAATTTCTCTTGAAGAAGGGAAATCATTTTATGAAAAGTTGAAATCTGCTGCCGTCAAAATCCAAAGTCTGAGCAATATCTGTGAAACTTTGCAATCAAATTTTAGTTCGGCTTTAGGCGGTGATGTGTATGCTCTAATAAGAAAAATTTTAATTGAGAGCGGATACTGGTCTGTTGTCGCAGCAAAAAGAAATTCGACTCTGGAAATCGCCAACTTAGAAAAACTACTTTCTCTTGCAAGGAATTTTTCAAAAAAGAGTTTCAAGAATTTGTACGACTTCATGGTTTTCCTGCGCGAATCCATCGAAGGATACGAAGAAGAAGGACAGGCGCAGGTCGTTCATGATGAGAACACGGTTAAAATATTGACAGTACACCAGGCAAAAGGTTTGGAATTCAGAAATGTTTTTTTGTTCAGCTGCAATGAAAAAGTACAGGGGAACAATGCCGCAGCAAGGTCAATAAGCTTTGATAAAAATCTTGGTATCCTAACAAAAGTTCCGCTGGATCAAAATTATTTTAACAAATATTCCGCCGCGCCTATAGTTCTTTTATATAACTATATTATTCGAAGAAAAAATTCAGCGGAAGATAAAAGGTTACTGTACGTGGCTTCAACAAGGGCAAAAGAAAATTTATTCATATCTGCTGCCGTGATTGACGGGAAAATAAAATCCGGATCGTTTTTAGAATTGTTTTCGAATGGGCTAAACAACAAATTTGTGACGGGCACAATTTCGATTTCCGGAAACGTTGAGTTTATGAAACCAGCAGGTGCAAAGTATGATTTCTATTCTAAAAATGTATTGCTTTCAATTTCCGTATCTAATCAATTAGCAGGATTGCCCGTAAGAAAAAATCAGCAGAGCAATCAAAAGAGCAAACCCGCTATTCATACCGGAAAGATAGCCGACATTCCGAAGAAGGAAATAATTTCGGCAACAAAAATATCTATGTACTCTCAGTGCCCCGTAAAATATCAGCTTACTTACGAGTTGGGATATTCGACTTTGTACAAATTGATTAAAGAGCAGGTTAACGAATACGAGTTCAATTCTAATGAAGACGAAGAATTAAAACGGTATGCCCGGCTACGCGGAAAGCTGATTCATCAAGCGTTGAAAGAAGAATTGAAAGAGAATGAGCTCAAAGAATTCTTAATGAAAAAGTTAATTGCCGAAATATCCGGCACGGATGAATCGAATCTTCATGAACTCTTAGGTACCATCTATCACGATATTGAACAGTATCATAATTCCGACATATATAAATCGATTATTCTTCACAAAGATTACAAAAATGAATTTGAGGTTTACTGCGAAGAAGGAGAGCATTATTTGTATGGAATAATTGACAAACTGATAATTGAAAAGGATAGATTAATTATTGTCGATTATAAGACGGATAATATTTTGCCGGAACAGCTCGTTTCCCGAGCGGCAGATTATTTACCGCAGCTGAAATTTTATGCTTATATTTTATCGAAGCTTTACAAAGAATACAATCGGTTTGAGCTTAGACTACTTTTCCTAAAACAAATTGGCATGCCGGTTGTGAACGAAATTGCACGCAACGATTTGAAATCATTTGGTAAGGAATTAGAGCAGTCGATCCGGAGCATTTATTCGAATAAGTTTGAACCGAATCTTCATCATTGTTCAAAATGTCATTTTGCTTTGGAAAGGAATCAATGCATAAAAAGTTTTTCTTGAACATTCTTTTATTTTTTTTTCTGCTGGTGCTGGTTTCATGCTCTTCTGCGCCGGTTATTCCGCTTTATGAATATCCAACCGATTGGAAAAACCCGGTTGACCGTGAAAACACAATTAAGGAGTATTCTAAGTATCTTACCGGCAGAAAGGTATTTTTGGACCCCGGACATGGAGGCGATGACAGAAAAAACAAAAGCTACGATGGAAAAATAATTGAAGCCGATGTAAATCTGCGTGTTGCGCTGAATCTAAAAAAATATCTTGAAGAAGCCGGTGCAACAGTTTTTATTTCCAGAGACACAGATAAAACAGTTCCACTTTCGGAGCGTTCAGAATTGGCAAACAAAAGCGGCGCCGGAGTTTTTATCAGCATTCATCACAACGCTCCCGGCAGAACCGAAGATGATTACACGAACTACACTGCAACTTACTATCATGCTAACGAAATAAATTACGAGTACGAACCGTGCAATCGCGACATTGCAAAATTTGTAGAACGTGACCTCGCGTATGTAATGAGAAACTCCGGCGGACTCGGTTCGTTCGACGGCACTTATTCCGACTATAACATTTATCCGGGTGAAGGATTTTCCGTTCTCAGAAAGTCGAACATTCCGGCAGTTCTGGTCGAGTGCTCTTTTCATACCAGTCGTTGGGAAGAACTTCGTTTGAACAATGAAGAGTTTAATCAAATTCAAGCATGGGGAATTTTTCGAGGATTGGCAAAATATTTTAGGGCGAGTAAGCCGGAAATTATTTTTCTTCCCGATAGTTTAAGAATTCAAAACAACAAGCTGCGAGCTGCTTTCAATCTTCAAGACTCCACAGGAATCAATCCGAAAACAATTCAAGTTTTTTTCAACAAAGAAGAAAAGGATTTCCGACTCGATAAAGTGAACAGTATTGTTTCGGTTGAAATTACACCAATAACTGCAGGAAGTTTTCCAATCCGGGTAATAGTTGCAAATAAAAACGGGAATCATTCACTGCCTTATCATAAGATGATATTTGTTAAAGGAGATGAAGTTTCAATCGAAAATTAGAGAAGAACCGCCGGTAAGTAATGAATTTTGATTGCAAAATTTTGACTAAGATTAACCAGCAGCAGCATAAACAGCTGCTTCATTAATCAGTTTTTGTAAATCAATCGGCTTTCTCATGAATGCTGTTGCGCCTGCGTGAATTGATCTTTGCTCTTCAGAGTTCAATGTATGGCCGGTGATTACATAGATTGGCGTTTTTTTATAAGTCTCAATCGTTCGGAGTTCCTGAACAAGCTCAATCCCGTCTTGTACACTTCCTCTAAGCGAGAGATCCATAATGAACAAATTATATTGCTCGTTTTTCAGAACGATGTGAAATTCTTCGGAAGTTCTAGCCGCAGTAATCTCGAATAATTTTTTTAATGCAAATTTATAAATGTTAATTGTCGACTCATCATCTTCAACAATTAAAAGTCTTCCCTTATTTTGCATGGCTAATTAAATAGTTTAAGTGGATATAACCGCCTAACAGTTATTTTTAGCTTACGGTTCCAATATTCTATTAACCCGTGATAGGGCTAACAAATTTTAGTTAACTTATTCTTCAGTGGGCAATTTCAATGAAGAACGATGAGGACAAAAAAGTTCGTATTTCTTTTTTAAGGTGCCGGTCGGATTCGTCCCGCTGATTTAAGCGGGATTGCAAACTTTTGCCACCAATACATTTTTTTTGTTGAGGCGCCGGTCGGATTCGTCCCGCTGATTTAAGCGGGATTGCAAACTTTTGCCACCAATACATTTTTTTTGTTGAGGCGCCGGTCGGATTCGTCCCGCT
>CAZQQC010000167.1:0-4679 GCA_964595365.1 uncultured Melioribacter sp. | reverse complement strand
CACCATAACCGATTCCCACCACGCCTATTTCTTGAAACTGTTTAGCTTCAAATTTTAACGCGATATTCAAATATGCCTGATCCGATACTTTTACTTCTTGCGATGCATAACCCACATTTGATATCACAAGGATAGCGCCCTTTTTTACTTTCAATTTAAATTCGCCATTTATATCGGTAGCAGCACCGTTTGTAGTGCCCTTCTCTAAAACGGAAGCGCCAACTAATTCAGTTCCATCTTCCGCATTTGTTACCTTTCCGCGTATCTCCAACTCCTGAGCGAGAAGGAGTGAGCCAGATTGCATCATCAAAAACAAAAAAACAATCACAAACTTATTAAACACTGTGGAGTTGTTTTGTCTTTTAAATTCCGCGGATAATATACGATTTCTACTAAGTGTTAAACTTAAATGGCTCATTATGCTTCTGCAAAAATTTGCCATTAAGTTTACTTGTTTGGGTTTTGTCATATTTTTCCTCGTTTATTATATGTGATGAAATTAGTTGAATAAATACTTTTCTACGTTATGTACTCTTGAAATAAAATATAATCACTGCAACGAGCCACAAACTCATTAACCGTAATTTTGTTTTTTGAGACTATCATTAAAACTTGATTAGGTAGCGCTAACTGTTGAGATTGGACTTTATAGAAGGTAATTAAAAAATTTAAAAAAATAAATCCGCATACACTCTTATATTGTGATACCATTTTCAATTTATTGCACTAAGAACTGTGAGTTAATTAAAATTAACTCTCGAGAAACTCACGAACTAATAGGTAGAGTTATATACTAATATAATTTAATAATTTTAACGACTAAAAATCAAGGGACATCTGAAAAATGAGGAACGATTTAAAACTTCTTTTTACCAGCCCGATATAGATAGCTTACCCTCTCACTGTTTCTTAATTATGTATTTCCTTATGTTAGTTGGTGACTTTTGTAGAATTAAAATTTCCCGATTAAGCTTTATGAACGAAAAGCAAATCACGTTAAATAATATAGCTCAAAAATTGGGCGTTTCTATTATAACTGTGTCAAAGGCATTGCGCGGGCATCCGGATATTTCACTTAGTACTGCCAGGCTCATCAAGAAAACGGCAGACGAACTGGGATATACACCAAATTTTATTGCAAGAAACCTTGCATCAAGAAAATCCAACACGATTGGAGTAGTTCTTCCGAAAATAGCACATCACTTTTTTAGTTCTTTAATAGATCAAATATACACCTATGCGTCGGCAAAGCAATATGAAATCTTTCTTACCGTATCACAGGAGAATTCCGAGTTGCAAAAGAAACAAATCCAAACTCTTTTATCTATGAGAGTTGACGGAATTATTATTTCGATATCTCAGGACACATCGGATTTCAAAATATTTGAGACTGCACAGAACAAACAAATTCCGCTGGTATTTATGGATCGTATACCGGATCTAAAAAATTGTAATACAGTAACCGTTGATGATAGAGGAGGAGCTTATAAAGCGATCGATCATGCAATAAAACTCGGCTATAGAAATATAGCTCATTTTGCAGGATACACTAAAATTAATATCGGTCGTGAAAGAATATTGGGTTTCAAACAAGCAATGGAAGATAACGGATTGGAAATAAATAATGATTGGATTATTGAAGGAGATTATGGAGAAAAAAGCGGATACGATTCGTTTATAAAATTATATCACGAAAAAAATCTCCCGGATCTTATACTGGCAGTAACATATCCTGTAGCAATAGGAATATATATGGCGGCTAAAGAAGTAGGTATGAAAATTCCCGACGATATAGATCTTATTTGTTTTGGAAATTCACAAGTACAGGAATTTTTGTCGCCACCTTTAAGCTGTATCAACCAGCCAACCGATCAACTTGCAGCTAAGTCCATGGAAACTCTTCTGGAAAATATTTCTAACATTAATAATTTTGGGTGGAAGCATATTATAATAGAAACCGATTTAATTCTTCGTAAAACATGTATCAAGTGCAATAGACTTTAGATTTAATTCTTTGATTGGATTTTAGACTTCTAACATGTTACGGAAATATTAAAAAATTCATTATAGCAGTTTTTACCCTTCCTATTTTATATTTGTGATTGACATATAAATTAATTTCCAGAAATTATAATTAGATGACCTTCAAAGAACAAGCACAAAAACAAATAAATAAACTCCGGTTATTGGTAAATGATTCGGAAATTATTACAGACGAAATAACGGTTAGAGAATACAATTATGAGTTTAATGCTTTATCCGGCAACAACCGCGTTAAAGTCCAGGTTTTTTTCGGAAAGAAAGGATTGAAGGTTCTTCTGCAGGGAGACAGCACAAAAGAATTTTACAGAACAGTTAATAAAATAATTTTCGATCAGCAATCATTAGAACTAATTCAGCCCAACATTGACGAGCCTGAAGAATACATTGGCACCGATGAATGCGGAAAAGGTGATTTCTTCGGACCGTTGGTAGTAGGCGCAGTCTACGTCGATAACGAAACAAGAAAAAAGCTTATTACTCTCGGCGTAAAAGACAGTAAAGAATTATCCGATAATCAAATCGGAATACTGTCTACAAAAATCAAAAAAATGTTGAGTAACAACTATGAATTGATTAAGGTTACACCTCAAAAATACAACTTACTTTACAATCAATTTAAAAACTTGAACAAACTTTTAAATTGGGCGCATTCGAAAGCAATCGAGAAATTAATCGACAGAACAAAATGCCAATTTGTGATCACCGATAAATTCAGCAAAGAGAAGCTACACATAGATGCTTCTTCAAACTATATGAATGTTCAATTTGTTCAGTTAGAGAAAGCCGAAAAATTTATCGGTGTAGCTGCAGCATCTATACTGGCAAGAGACCTTTTCAATAATTGGTTCGAATCTCACTCGAAGAACGGATTGAATTTGCCAAAAGGTGCTTCCGGGAATGTGGAAAATTTTGCAAGAGATCTTTTCAAAAAAATTGACGATGAAAAAATTGCCGAAGTTGCAAAACTTCATTTTAAAACTCTCAAGAAAATAAATAACAAATGACATTAAAGAAATAGATTAATAGGAGTAAAGAAGTGGCTCGTTCAAAAATAAAAAGGATAGGCATATTAACCGGCGGGGGGGATTGCCCCGGACTAAATGCAGTTATTAGAGGCGTCACAAAACCCGCATTAGATTTTGGCTTATCTGTTATGGGAATCCTCGATGGCTTTGAAGGATTGGTCGGCGGAAAAGCAATCGAATTATACAACAAAGATGTTTCGGGTATTCTTGCCGCTGGCGGAACTATACTCGGTTCTTCAAATAAAGGAGATCCGTTTCATTGGCCCGAAGAAGTTGACGGCAAAATAAAAATATTCAATCGTTCGAAAGAAGCGCTGAAGAATTATGAAGGATGGCAGCTCGACGCCATAATTGCAATCGGCGGCGATGGAACCATGCATATATCAAATAAACTTAGCGAAATGGGAATGAACATTGTCGGCGTTCCAAAAACTATCGATAATGATCTTCTGGCAACGGATCAAACTTTCGGTCACGACTCTGCGGTGTATGTTGTTAGTGAAGCCCTGGACAGACTGCATACTACCGCATCGGCACATCACCGCGTAATGGTTATTGAAACAATGGGTAGATATGCAGGTTGGATAGCACTCAACGGCGGACTTGCAGGCGGTGCCGATGTTATTCTTATTCCAGAAATTCCTTTCGATTGGAATGTTGTTTGCGAAAGAGTATTACACAGAAATATGATTGGAAAAAGATTCAGCATTGTTTGTGTTGCCGAAGGCGCTAAACCAACAAACGGAGAAATGGTAACGAAACGTAAAGATGTAAAAAGAACCGACCCTATAGTACTGGGAGGTATTGGTGAAATTATTGCGCAAAAGATTAGCGACAATACCGGACTGGAAACACGTTATACTGTTCTCGGACATTTACAAAGAGGCGGAAGTCCTACACCTTACGACAGAATTCTATCAACCAAGTTTGGAACAAATGCAATACAACTCGCAATGAAAAAGCAGTTTGGAAGGATGGTTGCTCTGAAAGGTTCCGAAATCAAAAGCGTCAGAATTGTTGATGCAATTTCAAGACAAAAGCTTGTTAAGCCGAAAGATCAAGCTGTTCTTGCTGCAAGCGCTGTCGGTGTCAGCTTCGGTACTAAAAATCTTTAAGTAATATTGCATTGGATAAGATAGAATACTTATTTTTGACCGCAGTAAAAAAATTTCAATGTTGAAAAGGGTTCCCGATAAAAAGCATGAGGATAAACTCTGTTCAGCTGGTCAAAATTTTTTGAAATTAAAATTTAAGCAACGGGGTCGTAGTTCAGTTGGTTAGAACGCCTGCCTGTCACGCAGGAGGTCGCGAGTTCGAGTCTCGTCGGCCCCGCATAGAAAAGCTTCAAAACAATTTGTTTTGGAGCTTTTTTTATTTCTACACACTCCTAAAATCCCGCTGTCATTGTACCGAAAATGTACCCACTGTGTACCCATTTTGTACCCACTTTTAGAGGGCACATCCTTTTTTCTTATTGATTGGTTAATATGATTAGTTAATGTTAGTGACATAGTGCAATTAAATTAACGGTTGTTTGGTTCTTTTGCAACAAGAAGCAATGTAATTTTATTTTGCTGGTAGATTACTTCAAACTCTTTTCCAATTTCAAAA
>CAZQQC010000166.1:0-4699 GCA_964595365.1 uncultured Melioribacter sp. | reverse complement strand
TTTTGATGGTAATGGTCTGCAACCGTTCCTTTTTTAAGGGAAGGCAATTTATATTTCGAACATCAGTCTCAAATAGCCATAAGCGGAATTGTTTGAAATATCAAGTGAAGCATTTTTTTGAATTATCTGCTTGAAAACAAAATCCAGAAATACCTGTCGAATCAGTTCGTATCTCATTCCGAAAGTAAAAATGTTGGTATTAATTCTCACGCCATCCAGGAATTTTATGTTAACAGGATCGATACCATCGCGGTGGGCAACAAATACATCTCCGCCTGCATTAAAAATTAAATTGCCAAACGAATCATAAATGTTGTCGCCGTGGCGAATATGCTGGAAATCGAAAGTGAATCTCAGCCAGGGACTAGCATTGTACGCAAGCCGCAGAAATATTTCATCCGAATTCGGTCCTATTTGATCCCCGAGAATTTGTCCCCATGCCGTATAAGTATTCTTCGGATTGCTATGCGAGTAAACGTAAGGGCGAATTCTCGTGTACTCAAATATCAGCGATAGGTCGCTGATGGAAAACGGCGTGTACCAAAACGCAGCTAATTTGTAACCGGTTTTATTTATGTAATTAGATAGGTTCTGAAGATTGCCGAATGGATCATCGTCCATGTAAAAAGTAGCCTGAAACTCCAGATTTTTTACGAAATGAGTTTCAAGATCGAACCAAAGCATTCCATTGTCTCTATCCTGCAAAGACATCTCTGCAAATTTATAAAATGCGAGAGGATTCAGGTAAGCCAAATCGATCCCCCTGCCTGAATAAACTATCGATTCACCCAGTCCAAAATCAAAAAGATTCTTAAATGAAAGTTTAAACCGGTTTGTAGCAATGTACTTAGTATAATTCAAACTACGCACCGGATCGAATTCTCCGACTGTTGATGCGTGCCATGATGTGAAACTAAATATGCCGTAGTTGAAATCGATCTTGAGAAAATCCAGAAGAGGATGATCGCCGGACAGAACGAATTTGCTTTGGTAACCGTAGCCAAATTTTATTTTTTCTCTGCCGAGTTGTATGGCAAGACTCATATCTTCTGCGGGACGTGTAAAGTAGCGGAGGTAACCTTCCGTAAAATCATAGTTACTTATGTTTTCGATATTCTCCACATACTTAAAATTATATTTCATCCGGGGGTCTACAATGGCAGCAAAGCCGGTTGAACCTTTAATTCCGCCTTTGATAACGCTCAAACTATATCCCAGTTTTTCAAAAAATGTTCCTCTGAACCGGAATCCAATATCGAACAGTTCCGTGTTGTTGGTCTCCGGTAAAAAATTCTGACCGTGAATATATCTGCCGAGAAGATTGAGATAGAAATTCGCGTCTTTTTTTCTGAAAACATAAATGTATTTTATTTTATCACTCAGAAGATCCGACGAATTGGAAGAAAAGCCGGTTGTGCCGCGCAGCATCTGATATGTATTCATGCTGTCGGATTTATCATCGTAAAATTCATTCCGGAATTTTTTCAACAATCCTTTTTCGGTTGAACTAAGTTCGCCGGATTTTGAGTCGATAGTATGGAGATACTCTTTAACTTCCGCACGGGACAGGCTCGGATTATCGTCATGAATATTGTCAATTATTTTTTTTACTTTCATTTCTTTCAGAAATGTATATACCTGATGATCTATAGGAACGTTTTCCTGCTGGCCGAAGGAGTAAGAAGTAAGAAATAAATAGTAAGTAGTAAGTAGTAAGAAAAGAAAAACTTTAATATTTGTTTTTTTCATAATTCTATGCGTCAACATTTTTGGGTGCAAGAAATTTATTGTAAAGAATTAATCCGATTACCGTTACAACGCCAATTAAGCCGAACACAATCCAGAGCAAAGCTGGGTTGTGAAGTTTATCTACAAAATGAACATACAAATTTGCGCCGAGAATTCCTCCAACACCGCTTCCAAGAACCCCATACAAAAATGAATAGCCGAGGTAAAGCGCTTTCTTGTCTTCCGGCGCAATCAATCCGACATAACTGATAAACTTTGGATGCGCAGTCATCTCTCCTATCGAAAAAATAATTATGCCGGCAATAAATACAAATGGATGGGTTGAAATTGCAAGGATAGCAATACCGGCAGTTCCCAGAATTATTCCGGTGATCATTGTTGGAAGTGCTTTCGTATTCTTCACAATTTTGGAAACGAGCAGTTGAAGCAAAATAATTGTTCCGGCATTTATGACCGTAACATGTTCAACATCGAGCTTCCAGTTAGGGTTTGAAACGAACAGCCCTAGAAAAGAATTTACGGCGGTGTTGATAGGAGTTTTGTCGACATAATCTTTGAAATACCAAAGTACAGAATCAAACTGCTGGAAATATAAGATCCAAAAACCAGAGTAGATTACTATCATGATAATGAAACGAAAATCTTTCACCACCAGAGCCGCCCCGGTTAAAACCTGTCCAAGCGATTTTGAGCTTTCAGGTTTCTTCGGCTCTTTATAAACAAAAAGATTTAGAAGCAACAGCCAGCCCGTTCCAACAGCAGCCATAACAAAAACATACGAGTAAGAAAATTGTTTTAAGTATGGAACAAGAATAAGCGGAAACAAAAATGCACCAAGATTGATTGACCAATAATAAATTCCGAATGCCAGTGTGGAATTTGTTTTATTCGTAACCCGAGCAATAGTTCCCGAAATAATTGGTTTGAATGTTCCTGCGCCGACAACCATAAAAATTAAACTTGCAAAAACAACGGCGTACGAAGTAACAAATCCCGTCAATAGGTAACCAAGGCTCATCACAATGAACGCGAAGATAAGAGTGAGGCGGTAGCCGAATCTATCTGCAATTGCTCCAGCAACGATAGGAAGCAAATACAGCAGCGGTTGAAACGTACTCGTAATTACGCCGACGCTCTCTTTAGAAAATCCGAGTCCACCTTCGGCTACGGATAAGACCAAATACACAGATAATATAGAACGAACACCGTAATAAGAACCGCGTTCAAAAAATTCCATCGTGATAACCGTCCAGAAATTTTTTGAGAATGAACGGAATGATGATTTTGGGATTTCAGTATTTTCCGGCATACAACCCTCGCAATTTTTTGATTTGTTGATTTTGAATTATTTGATTGCTGTTTGATACACTCTGAAATATCCGTTGAAATGATGTTTGATGTCGAACGCCCTGAAAGATTTTAGCTCTTTAGCAGTGAAGACCTTTTTCATTTTAGATAAAAATACCGTATAACCATCGCAGTCTTTTAATTCGATCAATTCTACACCATTAAACACATCACGTTTTGTATTAAGCTTTAATGCTAGGTTAGGAAATGTCCCGTTATTAACAAAAGAAAGAAGATTATTCGGGGAAGAGAATTTTTCTAATGCATTACAAGAAGGTAATGCTTCTCTTTGAAAATATATCGCTTTGAAGAAATGATAGATCGAATTCATGTAACAACAATTATATTGCTTAAGTCTCCTACTTCATTCTAAGCAGGAAATTATTTCTTTCAGATTCTTGAACTAATGTTTTGAATAATTTTTTTCGCTTCTTATCTAATCGGGTTTCATCAAACGGGTCTCTCGCTGTCAGCTTTAAAACGGCTTGTGTTTTGTAAACCGACTCTTCGAAGGTAGCTTGTGAGATATTTGTAAATAATATCATCTTCAAAAGCCCATCTTTTATATCATCAATTGAAGGCAGAAGAAAAGTCTTTGAGTGTTTAGCTTCAATCAGATTAATAACATTATTCTCGAGTTCGATCTCATCAGCTGTGAAAAAATATACACCACCGAGGTAATTTTTAATAGTCACAATTCCTTTTTCACCTAAGATTTGTTCTTTTGGTTGGGTAGTAAGACTCTCGCGAGTTTGTGCTTGATTTGCAAGTGCACGGGAGAAATCCATAAACTCGTTTCTAGATTTATTAAGCTCTTGAATTCGCTTTTGCGCTGCTACATAAGAATGCATTTTAACTCCAAGAGCTTTGGAAATCTTTTTATACGCATTGAGAGCTTTTTGAGCAATAACACCTATAGAATCTATTTGCGAAAGATTCCAATGCAATGCATCTGATTGATAATTAGATAGAAGGGCTAATTGCGATTTGATATAACCTATATCAAACTCTTGACCTGTTATTTTATTTTTATATCGTTTACTACGTTCGGCTGATTTATAATATGCAACTATTACATAAACGCCTAATAGGCTCATCAATGAAATTGTATCCCACTGAATATAATCTCTATCACCATCTAATCCTTCATCTTTATAGACGGGTATTACTGTAACCTTCTTCCCCATAAATGACAATGTATCATATACGCGTGAATATGGATAAGAGCGAGTTCTCTTTGCCGAGACCCACCAGCTAACGGCAAATTTGTTATTCTTGCCTAATTCTATAATGAATGTCGTTTCAGATTTGAATGCGTCTTTCAATCTTCTGAATGGAAATTCTTTTAATTCTCTACACAAAAAAGGAATGTAACCTACTCCTTTTATTTCTGCATTAATTTTCATTTCTGGTTCTTATGACTACTTCGAAAGTATCGGAATTATTTGAAAAAAAATTTTGTGAATTACCAAATCCCAATTTTTCTTTAATTATCGGGATTAACTGTTTCTTAATTTCGATTCCAATGCTGTTACGTCCCAGAGTTCTCGCTATTTTCATCGTTGTTCCGCTTCCAGCAAATGGATCTAGTACGGTTTCATCC
>CAZQQC010000165.1:0-4747 GCA_964595365.1 uncultured Melioribacter sp. | reverse complement strand
GAAATGATCAAAGCATCTGCTCGAATGGCGGCTGTTGAATCGATCCGCAACGGAGTCACTTACATTTTCGATCATCATTCATCACAAGACGAGATAGGCGGAAGTTTAAGAACCATTCAAAATGTTTTGTATGAGTTTGGTATACGCGGCGTTCTTTGTTTCGAAGGTACTGATAGAAACGGTCTTGATAAAGCTGTGCAGGGATTGGAAGAGAATAAAAACTTTCACACTTCGCAGCTCGACGGAGATTACCGCGCAATGTTAGGTCTTCACGCTTCGTTTACTTTGTCAGATGATACTTTAACCGAAGCTCACAAGATTCAGAAAAAATTTGATCTCGGTATTCACATTCATGCAGCAGAGGACGAAATAGATAATAAACTGAGCGTTGAATATACTGGCAGCTTGCCTATCAGACGGCTGGCGAAATATAAGCTGCTTAATTCAAAGAGTATTTTGGTGCACGGCGTTCATCTGAAGGAAAAAGATTTTGTAACAATCAGCAATTACGAAAGCGCGCTGGCTTTTTGCCCGGATTCCAATTTGAATAATTCGGTTGGCTTACCTCAGTTTGGCAGAATCCCGAAAAGTATTCCGTTTCTGGCGGGAACGGATGGAATGCATTCCAACGTTGCGCGTTCGCTAAAACAAATTTATTTGCTATTGCGCCATCAAGGAAACAGTTTTGACGTTTCAACAGCGCTTGTAAAAAAAATTTATTTTGATCAACTGATTTTCGTAAAAAAATATTTTCCGGATTTCTCAGATTTGAGTGAGGGGGATAGAGGAGATTTAATCATTTGGAATTACGCACCGCCTACACCACTGAACAAAGAAAATTTCTGGTGGCACTATATTTATGGGATATTAGAATATCCGGTCGAAACAGTTTTGCGGAACGGTGAGTACCTGATGAAAGATTCGCAGCTAATTGGCAAGGACGAAAACAAAATAAAGAATGAGATTTATCTTCAAGGTGAAAGATTAGTTAACAAGTTGAAATGACAAAGGTGAATTTGAGTAGAGATGAATAAAAAATTTTCGGTTGTAGGTTCAAAGATAATCCGTGAAGATGGAATTGACAAAGTAACCGGACGCGCAAAATTTGCCGACGATTACAAATTTCCGGACATGCTTCATGCTGTAATGCTAAGGATCCCGTGTGCGCATGCAAAAATAAACTTAATTGATTTTTCCGAAATTGAAAACGACAAATCTCTTGTTTCAATTATTACCGCGGATGACATACCCGGCGCTAAGAAAGTCGGTATGATTAGAAATGATCAGCCGATTTTTTGCAATGAAAAAGTTATAACTCCCGGCGATGTGCTTGCAATGCTCGTTGGTAAATCTAAGGTGCAGCTTTATTCTCTTCTTCAAAAAATTAAAGTAGATTATACCCCGCTTCCGCTTCTAACCGATCCGAAAAAATCTTTGGAGCCGGATAGAATTCTTATTCATCCTGAGACTGGAAGTAATCTTATCATACATCACCCTCTTCGCAAAGGAGATGTAGAAAAGGGTTTTGCCGAAAGCGACTTTATTCTGGAACAAACATATTCAACCCAGCATGTTGAACATGCTTACATTGAACCCGAAGCGGTTATTGCAATTCCTTTAGGCACATCTCTTGGTGTTAATGTAATCGGAAGCATTCAAAATCCGTTTACCGCCCGGCGATTTGTTGCTCGAGCTCTCGATTTCCCTTTAAGCAAAGTCAGAGTTCAGCAGGCGCATCTTGGCGGATCCTTTGGCGGCAAAGATGATATAATGTGCATACTATCTGCTCGTGCCGCAGTTGCCGCAATGAAAATTAATTGCCCGGTCAAAATTCGTTACACGCGGGAAGAATCGATTTTAGAATCGTACAAACGTCATCCGTACATTTTGAATTACAAAGTTGGTTATAATAAATCCGGTAAGATAAATGCCATGAAAATTGATATTCTTGCCGATGGAGGCGCTTACGCCTCGATGAGTCCTTTTGTTACATGGCGGACGGTTGTTCAAGCAACGGGACCGTACGAAATTGAAAATGTTCACACGGATGTTTATGCAGTTTGCACAAATAATCCTTACACGGGAGCGATGCGCGGATTCGGTTCGCCTCAGCCGATATTTGCTCAAGAATCATTGATGGATGAAATCGCGGTCCGGTTGAATGTGACGCCCGATGAAATTAGAAAAGTTAATGGTTACAGATCGGGCTCGATAACTGCAACCGGACAAAAATTACAGAATCATGATGTGAATCTTTTGACTGTTCTTGACACTGCCGAAAAGAATACAGACTTCAAAAAAAAATGGATGGCAAACAAAAAGGAAAAATCACAAGTTGTTGTATATGATTCCTCGTCTCTGATCTTAAAAGATTCACAATTCATTTTACCTGAACGGATAATTAAAAGAGGAATCGGATTGGCGGTTAGTTTTCGCGGATGCTCGCTTGGTGCCGAAGGAATTGATGCAGCGGCTGCTTATATCTCTATTCAAAACGATGGCAGTGTTTATCTCGATTGCGGGCTTGCAGAAAACGGCCAGGGTCTTCGTACTACCTGCTCAATAATTGCCTCAGAAGTTTTTGGAATTTCAACCGACAAAATAATTTATCTCGAATTGGATACGGGAATCACACAGGACAGCGGACCAACAGTTGCTTCACGATCGACTTTGATGGGTGGAGGCGCTGTTAAAGCAACCGCAGAAATTTTAAGAAAACGTTTGGAAGAATTAGTTTGTTCTGAATGGAAATTGAAAAAGAATCAAGAAATGATTTTTAGGAATAATAAAATATTAACAACTAACAACCGGCAGCTGACAACCTTCAAAGATCTTTGCAAACTTGCCTACCAGCGCGGAATTAGTCTTGCAACAATTGGTTGGTACAAAAGTCCAACTGTAGGGTGGGATGAACATGCCGGGCAGGGCGATGCGTACTTCACTTATGTATATGGCTGTCAAGTTGCAGAAGTGAGAGTGAATATTGCGACCGGCGAAATTTATATTGATAAAATTACTGCTGTTCACGATGCCGGTAAAGTGATTAACATGCTCGGCGCCATGGGACAAGTTTACGGCGGCGTTACACAGGGCGCGGGTTACGGAATATTTGAAGAAATTACGAACGACAAAGGTTTTATCCGCGAACTAAATTTTGATCAGTATACAATTCCAACAAGCAAAGATGTCTGCGAGATCAAACCAATTTTTGTTGAAGGAAAAGATATATACGGGCCATGGGGCGCTAAATCACTTGGTGAACCGACTCTGGAATTGACAGCAGCCGCAATTTCGAATGCGGTGTATAATGCTGTCGGTAAAAGATTTTTTAGTCTACCGCTGACTTTAGAGGAAGTATTGTTAGGCAAAAAAGTACGATCCGAAAATTTGAAGCGGGGCAGCCAGTGATTCCCCCTTTTGAAATATTGATTCCTCAAAATCTGAACGAAGCTTTAAGTCTTCTTAATGAACGGAAAAATAATTGTCGCATTATTGCCGGAGGTACTGATGTTGTTCCCGGACTGCAGCAAGGTTCCGAACGTTTTGCAAACATAGATTTATTAATCGACATAAACAGAATTCAGGAAATTAAAGGTATAACACGTACACAGAAAAAAATTTCAATTGGTGGTGCGCAAACATTTTCCGATATATTGAAGAATCAAACCATTCGGCAAGAACTACCTTTGTTGTGGAAAGCGTGCAGCACGATTGGAAGTGTGCAAATCAGAAACCGGGCAACCATTGCCGGAAATTTTGTTAACAATGCACCGTGTGCCGATACTGTTCCGGCTCTTTTGGTTTACAACGCAACGGTAGAAGTTGAATCGCTTAATTCAAAAAAAGAAATTTCAATTGGCGAATTTCTTTCGGGTCCGTATAAAACTAAACTGAACAAAGATGAAATTGTTACATTCATCAATGTCCCCATTCCCTCAAAAGAATTAAGAGGAGATTTCTATAAACTTGGCAGAAGACGTGCTGTTGCTATAAGCAGAATTACTTTAGCTTTGCTGATGAAGCTTGAGAATAATTTGATTGATGAAATCAGAATAGCAACTGGTGCGGTTACGCCAACCGGTTTAAGATTTTTTGATCTTGAAAAATTTGCATCTGGAAAGAAAGCCGATGATCAATTTTTGAAAGTACTTTCTTTTAAACTTGGAGAACAAATTTTGAACGTAACGGGTCTCCGTTGGTCATCGGAATATAAATTACCTGTTGTGCAACAAATGTTTTACCAAATGCTTAAACGATTTGCCATGCTGAATCATGATGAAATAGAGATGAAGAATCTCTGAGAGACCTCTGAGAAATATCGTTTGTCATTTCGATCCCGATATGGATCGGCTCGACCGAACCCGCCGAGTCCATATCAAAATATCGGGAGAGAAATCTTTGATTCAGGCAATATTTCTCGGTCACGTCGTTTCTTCGAAAAAACACAATTATGATTGAATCGAAATTCATATTAAATGGAAAAGAAACAAAGGTTGTTACCGAACCATATATCCGGTTGATAGATTTACTCCGTGATGAGTTTGGTCTCACCGGTACAAAAGAGGGATGCGGTATTGGTGAGTGTGGTGCGTGCACGGTTTTGATGAACGGTCGTGCGGTTAACTCATGCTTGGTGCTTGCCGGTCAAATTGACGGAAATGAAATTTTAACGATTGAAGGGTTATCGAACAGGAAGCTGCTTAATCCTCTCCAAAAAAATTTTCTTTTGTACGGAGCAATTCAATGC
>CAZQQC010000164.1:0-4854 GCA_964595365.1 uncultured Melioribacter sp. | reverse complement strand
CCAACTAGCTCCTGAAGCTAGCGCGTCTACCAATTCCGCCATCCGGGCAGTTTTTAGAAACAAAAATAATTAAGAACAAATCTTTATTCAAAAGTTTATCGATTCTTGTACGCTTTAATACCGGTCGAATCTTTTATCTGGTATTTGTCGAAAAAGTGAAAAGAAGTATCTCTGAACATATCAAACGGTGCTGGAATATCGCGCGCGTTTATGATATCGGTAATAAATCCGGTACGGCAATCTGCCGAATAAAGTTTTGGATCGCCCAATTCAAATATCGATTCCTTACAAAATTTTTCCGTCACAATTTTTCCGCTTGCAGGAGGCGTAAAATCTTGAAGAGGAATTTTTAACTGATCATAAACATCATGCATAAAGATTGCCCAGATGGGAAGAGCCGCTCTGGCGCCTTGCCCGTAATCTCCGGTGAATGAAACTCTATGATCGTCAAAACCTACCCATACCCCTGCAGCAAGTTGGGGGGTAAAACCTTCGTACCATGCATCTGCATATTCTTGAGTTGTACCGGTTTTACCTGCGGCGGGACGCTGAAAATTATATGTTGCGCGGGCAGCTACACCAGTACCTTCATCAATAGCTGTTTGAAGCATGTTCGTAACAATGTAAGCGGTCTCTTCGGGAATAGCTTCGCTTGCTTTAGATGTAAAATTATCTATTAGAACACCATCTTTATCTTCAATTTTCAGAATCGAAATCGGTTCATTGTAAATGCCGCGATTTGCCAGTGTAGCGAAAGCCGACGTTAACTCGAGAGGAGAAACTAACGACGTTCCAAGTGCAATTGACGGATACAAATCCAATTTACTTTTGATTCCCATTTTTTCTGCAAATCGACCTATCTTCCATAAGGGTGCATGATCTTCAATTATTAATCTCCCTGCGACAATGTTGATTGACAAAGCCAATGCTTTGCGCAAGGTAGTAAATCCACCGGTAGAACCATCAAAATTTTGGGGGCTCCAACCATTGTAATTAAACGGTTGGTTCATAATCGGGTATGCCGGATATAATCCATTGTCGATAGCGACAGAATAAACGATCGGTTTGAATGCTGAACCAGGCTGCCGTTTAATTTGAGTTGCATGATTCAATCCATATGCATGTCTTGGATCCCGCCCTCCTACCATCGCACGAATTTCGCCGGTAGCAGGATCGATGCAAACAAAGCCAACTTCAATTCTCTTGCCGGCTTCTTTTACCGAGTCGATTAATTTTTTATCGCTCAACAAACGATTATAGATGGAGCGTTTTGCAGAAGAGCTTTGAGCGTTCCGGTATTCAGATCGATTCGTAATTGCTTTATCAATCATTTCGCGTAGAACGGACGAGTACTGATCCCAGCGCCAATGTTTATCAAACTGTTTCTGAAACTCATTGATATGTAACTGAACAGCATTGTTTGCTATTTTCTGCATCCGGCTATCGAGTGTTGTGTAAATATTTAATCCGTCTTGATACAAATTGAAACCATACTTATCGGATAGCTTTTCCATTTGCTGCCTGATGTATTCGACAAAGTGCGGTGCAACGCCTCCGCGCACACTCTCTTCAATTTTTTTGTAGGAAAGTCTTATCGGTTCTTGTTTTAATTTTTCATATTGAGCTTCGCCGAGAAATCCTTCATCAACCATATTCAGCATAACGAGATTTCTTCTTCGTAACGCGTTTTCGTACCTCTTGAAAGGATCATAAACAACGGCAGATTTTAGAAGCGCTACAATAACGCCGGCATCCGAAACATTTAAGTCCTTAACATCTTTGTCGAAATATGTTCTGGCAGCAGTCGAAATGCCGTATGCGCCATGACCAAACCATGAAATGTTGAAATACATCTCAAGGATTTCTCTCTTCGTATAAGTTTTTTCAATTTGAATTGCCGTTATCCATTCCCGAATTTTTCTTACAAATGTATCGAACAATGATTCTTTATGTATCTTAAGCGAGTAAAGGTTTTTTGCCAGTTGCTGTGTAATTGTACTCGCACCTTCACGTTTGAACAGGAGAATATTTTTGACCATCGCTTTAATCAACCTCTGAATATCCACTCCCCAATGCTTGTAGAAACTCTTGTCCTCTGTAGAGATAAGTGCATTTACAACAACCGGAGGAATGCTATCGATGCTTACTTCAATACGGTTCTCATTGTAAAATTGCCCCAACAAAATTCCATCTTTACTCCAAACATTGCTTGCTAACTGAGCCTGGGGATTTTCCAATTTATCGAGCGAAGGCAATCCTTCAAATACATATTGCAGAAAGAGCAGGAAAGCAACAATAAAAATTATTATTCCGCTAAGAATAAAGTACCGGACTGATTTTTTGTTTGGTTTATACTTTCTGCTTTTTTGCGGGGTTTGTTTGATGTTCATCTTAATCCCAATCAATTATCTCGAATGAATCGGAAAATTTTCCATAACAAGGTTTATCGAGCCAGGTACCAAGATTGATATAAACTCCATGAGAATATTTTTCGAATGCTCTTTCGTGTGAATGGCCGAATATAACGTAATCGAACCCGGAATCAATTTTCGATTTTGCCGTTTCAAACAATCCGTCAATCTGACCATAGTGTTTGTTGGTTGTGTAGCCGCGGCTGGTCCTGCTTGTAGTGCTTGCAATTTTAATTCCTAAATCAGGATGAATGAGTGAATAAATTTTCTGCAAATATCTATTTCGCAAAAATTTTTTAAGAATTTTGTAACCAAGATCTTTTTTAACCATTCCATCTCCGTGTCCCATAAAAAATCTTTTGCCATTCAGGTTTACATCAATTGGATCTCGATACAATACGGCACCGATTTCCTTTTCGAAAAAATCGCGATGAAGAAAATCATGATTGCCAATTATGTAATGAACCTTCTTCCCCTTCTCGGAAAATTCTTCTAACGAAGCGAGTGTTCTAACAAAATTTTTTTGAATAACGCGTTTGTATTCAAACCAGTAATCGAATAGATCGCCGATGATAAAAAGTTCGTCGCACCATTTTTTCGAAAAGTCTAAAAACCCGAGCAGTTTTTTTTCCCTCTTTTTTTCAACTTCGCGGGAAAGCAACCCCAAGTGAATATCGGAAATGAAAAAATAATTTTTATTCAATGTACTAATGTTTAGTTTTCAGATTTAAGCTTAATGTTTGCCAACAACCAACCATCCGGATCAAGTTCAATTTTAGTCGGCTTCTGTTTCGATACTAGTTTAATTTCCTGTTCTTTTGAATTTACCAGCTCTGTCGAAACAACAAATTGATCATCTTTACCCAAAATCATTTTAAAGTCCAGCGGAAATTTATAAATATCATAACCTTTTTGTAACTGTTTTATATGAATAATTGTGGAAAAATTTTGCCCCGTTGGTTGGGAATTCCATTCGTATTCCAATTCAATAATTCCCTTTCCGCCAAAAATCCATTGGTCGAAAAATTGATTCAAACTTTTTCCAAATATTTTTTCGCAGACATTTTTGAAATCATTTGTGGATGCATTTCCGTACTTGTACTGCTTGAAATATTCTCTAAGAATTTTGAAAAAATTTTCGTCACCAACTTCTTTCCGAAGCATGTGCAATACCCACGCTCCTTTATCATATACAAGCGGACCAAAAATAGCATTGCCCGGGTTGTAAAGCGTGCCCGAGTTGAATAAACCAATTTTAGAATTCAATGTTGACTGCAACGCTCTGAATCCACTTCGTTTTTCCCAGTATAGAGCTACCGAGTAAGTTGCGAAACCTTCGTTTAGCCAGACATCCTTCCACGTTTTTGGACCAACGGCATTGCCCCACCAATGGTGCGCAAGTTCGTGAATAAGCATATCGCTGAAAAATTTTTTGCCCGAAATGAAATTTGAACCGATGCCGGTAATTGTTTGATGTTCCATTGCACCTATCTGCCACCAGAACTCTGCAACAGCATATTTCTCTTTCGAAAATGGATAGGGACCAAACAAAGTTTCAAAAGTTTTTAAGTAATCAGGATGATCGGAAAAATCATTTTTTGCGTTTTCAAATTCCTTCGAAAGAGCATAACAGTAAAGATCAACCGTATCGCGGTTAATTGATACATATTTTTCTGAAAACGATTTGTATTTGGCAGAGTAAAGAGCTATCAGGTAAGTCGAGACCGGATAAAAAGTTTTCCAATGATAGGTGCGGCGCGACTTATTTGTTTTAACGTCAACAAGTTTACCGTTCGAAAGAGAAACTTTGGAAGAATCATTGGTAATATAAATATCTACAAGGGCTTTGTCATCCGGCAAATCGACACATGGGAACCATGTTGATGCAAAAACAGGTTCGCTCAACGAATAGACTGCCGACATGCCGTCTCCCTCGCCAAACACGAAGGAACCGAATCCTAAATTCTTCGGAGTGCCTTCGTAAATTATTCTGATGTTGGCCGAGTCCAAATTTTTATCCGGCTTATGAATAGAAAGAATTTTTTCTGACCGATCAAACAAAACATTCGTACCGTTGAATTCAACTTTTTTTATCTTCATGTTGTCGTAAAAATTGAGATCAACTTTATCGCTCAGGTGATTGTACATGCGTAACGTGATGCCAATATCGCCCAAAATTTTCTTTTGTTCGGGGTACAAATCAATTTTTATAGTATAATGTAGTACATCAACTGCCCTTTGACTTGCCGGATTATATTCTTCAAGTTGCTTAGCATCATAATCTTTGAGCCCGGGGAAAAACTGAACAAATTTTCCGGCATTCGAAATCGAATTCAGGTTATGGTAGATCCAGACAACGCCTACAACAAGGGCGGCAAGTAGAACAATAGACATGGCTAAAAGAACCGGCGAATATTTCTTCATTTTTGGTTTACGTCCAAGA
>CAZQQC010000163.1:0-4954 GCA_964595365.1 uncultured Melioribacter sp. | reverse complement strand
GTATCATCCAATATTTTGCTTAATCAACTTTTGCCACCTTTTATTCCGGTGAACCTAGTCAACAATTCTTTCTTTCTTTGAACCCCGCCAATCCGTAGTGTTAAGAATGTATTTTTTGTCTTTAGTTTATAAAAATTTTTTTGTAAGTTAATATAGAGAGAGCACCAGCCTGCACTTGAATAATATTTAATAACAGAAGGCCAGATGGGTTCGGCACAATTACTATTAATTGCGGGCAGTTTAATTTTACTCGGGATTGTTTCATTAACAATTTACAACTCCTTTGGTTCGAAAACAGATTCCGATTTGTATAACGGAGCGTACATCGCGGCAACAGGCGTGGCACAATCCATTATAGATCAGATACTAACCAAATCGTTCGATCAGAATACTATATCCGCCAATGTTAACAACCCGAACTCGCTTACCGCTGTAAATTCTTTAGGGCCTGATGCTGGGGAAAGCAATGTATCTCAGTTCAACGATATAGACGATTACAAGAACTACACAAGAGACGATACTCTTTCTGTGATGGGAATATTTCATACCAGGGTTGATGTGAACTACACATTAAAAATGAATCCGGATCAGACAAGCGGCACCAGAACCTTTACAAAAAGAATAGATGTTTATGTGACCAACTTCTATTTGAAAGACACATTAAAATTTAGTTACGCAACAGCTTATTAAAGAATATGTCGGATTTAATTGAATTAATAGGTTCAACAGTTATAGCGGGTTATGTCATTTTAATCATACTCGCGCTGAATTTAAAAGTGAGCAGTTCCGCTACACAATACTATCACGATACTTTCAACCAACAAAGTGCAATTACTGCTGCAGACATTATAGAAGACGATTTCTATAAGATAGGCTTCAAGGCAGCTAACGTAAAAATTGTTCAAGCAGATTCCAGTTTTGTAAAATATATCACCGACTACAATAACAATGGAATCATGGATACTCTCTCATATTATTTAAGTGGAACGTCTTCTATGAGCAGCACCGCAAACCCGAATGATAAATTGTTATATAGAAAAGTTAACCAGAACACATACACGGCGGCTATTGTGACCAGGTTTTACATGCAGTTCTACGATTCGTTACTAAATAATTTATCTTATGCTTCGCTTACTAGTCCAACAAATTTGGCACGAATCAGAACTATAAGAGTTTTGATACGGACCGAGCTGGCTGATCCAATAGAAAATTCTTACGCTCCGGTTGAATGGAGAAAAGAATTTAGACCTAAAAATTTACAGTAGGAGACCGGATGGGTAAAACCGTACTGATATACATTCTTGGAACGCTTTCAATTTTTGCTGTTATTAATTTTAATGTTAACAAGGTACTGTTGGATCAATCCTCCTCTTCCTACAGCTATTATTCTGAAATAAGAGCAAGAGACATAGGCAACTCGATGGTTGAGATGTTAACATCAAAATTAGCTGATAGCATTCAATTCAGGGTTTCGTCCCCTGCAACAAAAAACTTGTTTGGCGGACAGGCAGTTTACACTGTAAGGGATACTGTAGTTAATCCGGATTCTATGGTAAAAATATCTGTGACTTCTACTTATTTTGGTCAAACGAAGAAAATGGTTTCACTTTTGTTGAAACCGGGAAGCGGCGGACCGGTACCCCCTCCAGCTTTTAGATATGCTGTTTTTTCAAATGGGAATTTACAATTGTCCGGCAATACCGAAATACAATCTGCAAATGAAGCTTATAATGCAAATGTACATTCAAACGGTAGTGTTCAGCTGAGCGGAAATCCTGAGATTGAAGGATTTGTTACATACGTAAATCAGTATTCGCAAAGCGGGCGTCCGCAAATTCAACCTAACCAAAATCCAAATAATCTGCCGGTGACAAATCAAATATCGGCGGTTCAGGTTCCCACTTTTAATCCGGATAATTATCAGTCAATTGCTCAACAAACTTATAACGGCAACTTCAATTTAAGCGGCAATAATAACGTAACTTTAGGAACCGCACAGAATCCAAAAATAATTTACGTCGGCGGCAATCTTAATTGGTCTGGCAATGTTACTGTTAGCGGCTACGGAATAATTGTAGTTAAAGGAAATGCACAGATAAGCGGGAATGTAAATTTCCAAACCCATGAACCAGATAAAAGTACTTTTTCTTTGTACACTGTGGGTAATATTCAGATGAGCGGAAACAGCGACATGTATGGTCAGTATCTTTCATTGAACAACATACAGATAAGCGGTAATGGAGAGATTAAGGGAAGCCTCGCTGCAGGCGGTCAGGTACAAATGAGTGGCAACGGCGAAATAGAATACATACCCGCCAATGCTAATTTGACCGCACCGATTTTTGGAAACGGGCAACAATCGACGCGTCCTTTGAAACCGAGTTCTTACTACGAGTAAAAATTTTCATTTAATTATCCAGAACAATCCAATCGCAATTGCAATCGAGCTGAACGAAATTGACAGAGAGCGGTAAATTTTCTGTTCGTACTCGGCAAAGCTGTGTGCTATTCTTCCAAGCATTTCAGAAAAAATTGCCATAGTAAGAACAGTTCCGGCACCAAACGAAATTAAATAATAGAAAGCATCGACCTTTGTTGGCAGTGCCAATGCAGGTAAAACGCCTAAGAGATGCGAACTTCCAGCCAGTCCGTGTATTACACCAACTACGAGTGCAGTTTGTGCAGGAAAGTGTTCATTCGAATTTTCGGGAGAAATTTTAATGCTTACAGGAAACGCATGTCCTTCATGCGAATGAAAATGAAGATGCGCAGTACCATTGTGTTCGTGCGAATGAATATGCAAATTGGATTTAACAATTCTTTGCAGGCTCCAGACGCCTATTCCAATTAAAACAACTCCAACAATCTTTTCGCCAAATGAAGATACTATTTCTACAGAAATAATCTCTCTGAACAACAAGGCAAGCAATCCAACAACAAACACACCGCTTGTGTGCCCAATTCCCCACTTCAAACCTATTATCCAGCTTGATTTTTTCTCCCCTATTGCCAGCGGAGAAATTGCAGCAATATGGTCGGGCCCAGAAATAACATGCAAACACCCCATGAACAACCCGCTTAAAACAGTCAGCATATTTTATTACTCAAATTACTACTGAACATAACAAAATATTATAACTATTACACCAAAATTTTCTGAATAATTCCATCACGATCACTTCCTGTTTTTAAAAATCATCGGTCTGCCGTTTCTCCTTGCTAGTACCGGTTATAGTTGTGATGGAAAAGTTAGGCAGTGACTATTCTGGCTAATCTCTTTCAACAATAACTCTAGAAAGAAGATGTTATGGTTAAAATGTTCTTTTTAAAACCAATCTTTGTACAACTCGGCACGGCGGTGATTCATAAATAATCTTTTAGCATGAGATTTCGTAACCCTTGAAAGATCGATATCGCACATTAAAATTTCTTCGCGCCCCATTTCTGCCCGGGCAATAACTTCCCCATCCGGACTGCAGACAAATGATTCTCCGGAAAAATTCAAGCATTCTTCTTCACCAACTCTATTACACAGCGCAGTAAAGTATCCATTTTGAAAAGCGGCAACTCTCATTTCTGCCTCATACAATCCTTCGGGCCATTCACCAACGGCTCCTGCTTGAGGAATAAAAACAATCTCAGCGCCTTTAATTGCTAACGCACGCATATATTCGGGATAATGCCTATCGTAGCAAATAGCAATTCCAATTTTTCCGCAGTTTGTATCGTAAATAGAAACACCGGTATCCCCCGGAGTATAATACTCTTTCTCATGAAAGCATTGATAATCGGTTATGTGAATCATTCTTGTGATACCGAGAATTTTTCCATCAACATTAATCACAGGAGAAGAATCATAAAAATTCATTCCATCCTGCTCGTATAAGTTCAGGATGATTACTATCCCTTCCTGCTTTGCAATTTCGGAAAATATTTGTGTTGTAGGCCCTGGAATCGGCTCGGCAAGATGCACAGGTTTAGAATTTTTCTTCTGTGGGAAGAATTTTGTAAATGCCAGTTCAGCGAAGCAAACAATTTTAGCTCCTCGAGACACAGCTTCCTCCACAGCCTCAATTCCCTTTTTAATATTCTTATCTTTATTAGATGATGCTTTTTGCTGAATCAATGCGATCTTCATAATTTTTTTACTGTTTATTCTTTAAGACGAATATTGTTAGAAATGCAGCGAGCACAAATGCCAGTTTGCATAACAAACTTTCTACTGCAGAGATAAATGTTGGAGAAAAAAGTGCGATAATCATTGCCGGTATAAATGCGAAAAGGTAACCGAAAAACATAAGACGTGTTAATGCTCTGGATTTTTTTTCTGTTTCCGCGCCCCACTTTTTGTTAAGAATAATCATGGAAGCAATTATAGGCAAATAGTAAAACGTTGCGTATAGCGATCCCAGCGGGTAATGATAACTTGCATACAGCACAGTGCATTTTGTTACGGCAAATCCTTCTAAAACAAAAGGGTAGAATAAAATAAAAAATAGCGCGGGAAAGAAAATTAAGTAATGATATTTTTTCTGCCGGTTAGCAAACTTTAAAACCGTAAACAATCCCAGCGGCGGCAGAAGTGTTATATCGACCATTGCTATGTAAATAAAAATTTGCTTCTGCAACCCGGCAAAACAAATCAAGAATTCGAAAAATTGATAGCCAGACAGAAGAAGGATAGTTGCAATAACAAGTTTGTTGACTGCATCTTTCCTCGCAAATATCAAAAGATTGATTACAAATACAAGTTCTATGCAAGCAATTAGAAGAGAAATTATGCCGTCAAGATTCATGCTGAGTCCGTTTGCCGTAGCTATTATTTAGGTACAGATAATTTCATTTCAACATAGTTAGAAAGTTGGAAATAGCCAAATGTAAAGCTCGACCAAAATTTTGACGTTATTATCGAAATATCATCAAGGAATGTTTAGTTAAAAGATAGGAAATAAAA
>CAZQQC010000162.1:0-4998 GCA_964595365.1 uncultured Melioribacter sp. | reverse complement strand
CAATATTTGCCAATTCCGATCGACGAAAGAAATGCAAATCCGAATTTGAAGTAATAAAAGTATTGCCACAAAATAGGAAAGCCGCAATGCTTTTTGCGGCTTTTCTATTTTAAACTAAAAATTAGAAATAAAATTCAGAGATATAGCGGAAGGCAATGTAGGTTTGTTCTCAACGTTGAAATAAATATTCCAGCCGACTTGCTGATTCAAATTTTTGTTGTATGCATTTACCAATCTAACTGCATTAATAGCGCTGATCACGCGGTTTAGAATTAAAGCGCCGATGGCAAATCTCTCGTTGTTAAAAGCCTGCTCGCTCGATGTCCACATGCTGCGGTATTCTCGCCGTTGATCGTTGCTTTCCCATTTCCAGTAGTGTGTAGCAGCATTATAAACTTTATTGAAATTTCCCTGAAGATCCATGGCAGCGTTATATTCATCGAAATTGAGATAGTTCCCAATATTGGCGTAGTAATCTGCATCTTTGCCACTAAGAACAACACCGGCTTTAGTTTCTGCAAACGATTTGTAATTTTTTTCCTGCCAGCTGCCATAAATACCAAATCCGGCAAAAACGCCCCACAAAACTCCATCGGCAATTGTAAAATATTGTCCGCTGTCGTATCTATTTGCATATAGCTCGCCCATACCTGGCAGAAGCAGCGAATACAAAACACCTAAGGCGGGACTCTTCTTTTCCAAACTAAAATCTTGAATGCTTGATACCGGATGCTCGATACTCGATGCCGGGTACTTAATACTGGTTGCTGGATATTGATGATTTTGCAATTGAAGTGTTTTTAATTCCAGGATACTTCCAGTCGGTTGTGCCTGAGGGAAGGTAATTGATGAAACAAGTACAACAAGAGAAATTATTTTTTTCATGATCATCCTGCTGAAATATTTTCTATTTCTTTAGTTGAGAGATTCTCTGCTGTACAAATACTTTCATCAACCTCCGCAATTTTAACCGCAACAAATTTATTAATTAATTCCGGATTAAACGAGTGTTTAATTCGCACATAATTTGAGGAGAATCCTTTCATGTAACCGTCATAATTCTCGTATTCAAACAGCACCGTTAATTCGCGCCCGATCATCTTTTTGTAAAACTCATTACGTTTTTTCTCGCCGAGGATTCTCAACATATTGTTTCGCCGTTTCCGCTCGGAATAATCGACCGGGTCAGGCATGTTAATAGCTTTCGTATTTGCTCTTTCGGAATAAGTAAAAACATGCAGATAAGAAACCGGAAGCTCTTTCAGAAAGTTGTACGTCTCCAGAAAATCTTCTTCTGTCTCGCCGGGGAAACCAACAATCACGTCAATACCAATGCTCAAATCTTTAATTCTATCTGTAGCTTTGAATATAAGTTCGCGGTAATCATCGGTTTTGTATCTTCGCTGCATTAACTTCAGAATTTTAGAACTACCGCTTTGAAGCGGAATGTGAAAATGATTACACATCCGTTCATCATTGGCAGTTAATTCCAAAATCTCATCGGTAAGTAGATTCGGCTCGATAGAACTAATTCTGATTCTGTAATCCCCTTTGACATAAAGCATTTTTTTCAACAACCGGTACAAATTAATTTCACGCTCATAATCTTGATCGGCTCGACTGAGTTCTCGCATAAACCCGGCCGAATGCTCGCCGAAGTCTTGCTCTTTACCGTGCTCGTGAAAAAAGAAATTCCCGTAATCTCCAACATTCACACCGGTAAGAATAATTTCTTTGTAACCGGAATCCAGCAATTTTTTAAACTCTTTTATAACGTCGTCAGAATTTGCACTTCTGCTTTTGCCGCGCGCAAGTGGAATTGTGCAGAACGAACATTTGTAATCGCAACCGTCCTGAATTTTGAAAAATGCGCGGGTGCGGTTATCGGCATCCGAAGAGTATGAAGAATGAAATGAGTTCAATTCCTCAGTTGGAGATACGTAAATACACGAAAGATTTGTTTTTTCAAATTCGGCGATATAAGAGAACAAATTAAATTTTTCTTTGCTGCCCAGTACGGCATCTACCCCCTCAATCTTTGCTATTTCATCTGGGCGGAGTTGTGCATAACATCCCGTAACAATCACATAAGCATCGGGATTATTACGTAACGCACGACGAACAATCTGTCTGCATTCACGGTCTGCATTTTCGGTAACAGTACATGTATTAATAACGTATACATCGGCAGAATCGTTATAATCGACAATATTGTAACCGCGTTTGAGAAACTGTTCTCCAATCGTAGAAGTTTCTGAAAAATTCAGTTTACAACCTAATGTATGGAATGCAACTTTTGACATTTATTGAATCTACATTTTTATTCTTCTTTTTGCCGGTTATTAATTGTGTCATATCTCAACTAACCACTAACAACATTCAACTAACACAAAGGGCTGCATCCAATCTAAAAACAATTTTGATTAAATACAGCCCAACATTTTACTAATTGCTAAATGCTAACGGCTTTCAGTTACTCTCCTCTTTCTTTTCTTCTGCCGGTAGCGAAGCTGCTTGAGAAGTTTGTTTGTCCTCGTACAAATTGAAGTCGGAAGAATCGAATTTACCTGCATCAGCCTGGAGAACATCGGCTACGGTAACTTTTTCTAATTTGTGTTCGGAAATGTACTGACCGATTTCTTCTTCGCTCTTTTCTTTTAAAGCAGCAAGTGCGCTGAGAACAATTTTTTTGTATTCTTTATCAAACTCTACAACTTTCAAATCGAGTTTGGAACCCACGGGAAAACTGAATGAAAGATTCTTGATCTTCGAAGTAGAGAGTTGAGTTGCCGGAATAAATCCGTCAACGTCGAGCGGAAGTTCGGCTATCAATCCTTTTTCAATTATGCGAACAACTTTGCCTCCTGTCCTTCTACCTATTGCATATTCTTTCTCAAAATTATCCCACGGATTAACATTAATTTGTTTATGACCGAGAGAAATTTTTCTGGATTCGGTATCGACACCAAGAACAACGACATCAACCTTGTCGCCCTTTTTTACAACTTCGCCGGGGTGACGGATCTTCTTCGTCCACGATAGATCGCTGATGTGAACCAATCCATCGATGCCGGGTTCCAGTTCAACAAAAACGCCGAAGTTTGTCAAGTTGCGGGCTATACCCTGATGCTGCGAACCCACCGGATATTTTTTCAACAAGTCCTGCCATGGATCGGGTGTTAACTGTTTCATGCCAAGAGAAATTTTCTTTTCATCTTTATCCAGACTCAAAATGACAGCTTCAACAACCTGCCCCATCGATACAAATTGTGAAGGATGGCTGATATGCTGCGTCCAGCTCATTTCGGAAATATGAATTAATCCTTCAATACCTTTTTCAATCTCGATAAATGCGCCGTAATCTGTCAATGAAACAACCCTGCCTGAGACTTTATCGTTGATTTTGTATTTCTCTTCAATTTTCTCCCACGGGTGCGGAAGCAATTGTTTCAAGCTGAGTGAGATTCTCTTACGTTCTCTCTCGAAATCGGTAACTACAATTTTAATTTTCTCGTCAAGTTTAACCACTTCGCTCGGATGGCTGATTCTGCCCCAGCTTAAATCTGTAATGTGAATAAGACCGTCTACTCCGCCAAGATCGACAAATACACCAAAATCTGTGATAGCTTTAACGGTTCCTTCCAGAATTTGTCCCTTCTCAAGTTTATCAAGAATTTCTTTGCGCTGATCCGAAATTGTTTCTTCGATAAGAACTTTGTGCGACACAACAATATTTTCGGTCGGAACATTAACCTTAACAATTTTGAAATCCATAGTTTGACCTACGAATGCATCGAAATCTCTCACCGGACGAATATCAATCTGCGAACCCGGTAGGAATGCTTCGATACCCATTAAATCAACAACCATTCCGCCTTTAATTCGTTTAAGAATTTTTCCGGGCAATACTTTTTCGTTTTCAAAAGCATCTATAACTTTTTCCCAGATCTTGAGGAAGTCAGCTCTCTTTTTAGACAAGACTAAATTTCCGTCTTCATCTTCAACGCTTTCGATTACAATATCGACTTTTTCACCAATCTTAATTTCTTCGGTTGCGGTAAATTCCGATTTTGAAATTGTACCGTCCGATTTGAATCCAACATCAACAACAACATTATCGGCATTAACTCCAACGATTGTGCCTTGAAGGATTTCACCTTCCTTAATATCGCGGAATGATTCCGAATAAAGTTTGGATAGTTCTACCATTTCCTCGGAAGAATATTCATCCGCATTAATGAATCTCTCCTTTTTTACTTTAAATGATTTAGATTTAGTATTTTGTTCTTGTACAGACATCTGAACTCCTACTTACATTTTCCTGCTTCGAATTTTCCGCCATCTAAAAAATTCTTTGCAGAGTTAGTTTAGTTTTACATCAGTTATTTTGAGATGGCATTTAATTTAGTTTTCAATTCCCCGTTTACAAACTTTTTTATTTCCGGTTTAAAACTTCTTTTACCTTATCTATCAGAATGTCCAGTTCTTCTGGAATCGGAATTGTTGTATTGTCGAACTCAAGAGCGCCTTCAGCTTTTTTGAGCGGGCTCACTTCTCTTCCGCTATCAAGCCGATCTCTTTTTTCCAGATTTTGTTTCACTTCTTCCCTGCTAATGTCAACATTCTTCTCTTTGAATTCCTTATAGCGGCGGTTTGTCCGTTCTTCTAAAGTAGCCGTCATATAAATTTTTAAATCCGCATTAGGAAATACAACCGTCGTAACATCTCTGCCTTCTGCAACAATGTTTCCCTGCTCGCCCATTTTTTTTTGAATCTTGACCAGTTCGGCCCGCACTTCGGGGATCTTACTTATATCGCTGACCCTGGCATTAACTTCAGCCGTTCGTATATGATCTGTAACTTCTTCGCTGTTAACAAAAACTCTTGTTATGCTGTTATCGGAGCGTAATCTGATTTCGATATTCCTGGCAAGATCAATTACAGCAGGAATATTTTCTGCTATGTCTTTGCGCAAAGCCATATAAGTAATAGCTCTAC
>CAZQQC010000161.1:0-5009 GCA_964595365.1 uncultured Melioribacter sp. | reverse complement strand
TACAACTTATTTTCAATACTATTTTGTTTGCTATTTTTTATTTTGGACAGCAGTGATTAATTAATATTTAGACAGTGAACTGAAGCCTCAAAAATAACGGGCAAAATTCTATCTGCGGAAATCTGCTTAATCCGTTTCATCAGTTCTATTCTATAAAAAAAGACATTACTTTTGAGACATACGCTTGCGTTATCTATTACGGTTTATTTGCACATAAACTTCAAATCTATTTTGATATTTCTGTCTTGAACCCAGCATATCATAAACCGAAATTTTCACGTAACGTTGCTTGTTGTTAACTTTTTCAATAAATGTCAGAGATTTCTCTTTATAGTTCTCCATCTTTTTCCAGTTTACTGATTTTGGTAGCCAGCCGGCAAGACATGCAGAAACTTTATCCGATATATTTTTGAAAACACTTTCAGCTTTAGAATTTTCATTACCGCTGTAATAAAGTGCGTTGTAAGATCCGTCGTCTTCATCAAAGAATTCATCCAGAGCATCGCTCAACCAAAACTTTGTGGCTTTTTTTTCGATAGCATTTTCCAACAAATAGAAATAAGCATTTGAATGGGCAATGAGAAATTCCAGTGATGTGCATAAGTCGGCAGCCGGAATAAGTGTTAGCGCATTCGGTTCTGCAATTGAAATCTGCAGTTGGTATTTTCCGTACAAGTTTTCTTTTCCCACAACATAAACAATCCAGTTGCCCAATGTGGGGATTGAAGTGATTATACTGGCATAACCTTTTTTGTTACCAATGCTCTGCTGGAAAATTTCTCCTTGCGGATTCACAAGTGCAATTTCGGGTTGAAAATCTTTAGAGAAGACAACAAAATTTACCAGCTCGTCTTCGTATAGTTCAATTTCAAATCCTTTGTATCTGCCAAAATCTTTTTTGAACTGATCTTTTGAAGTCAGCTCGCCGTTTATTTCGTTGTAATCAACTTGAAACTTTGATTTGTTTTCCTGAGCGTATAGAATTCCGCTTAGCAGGAAAACGATGATCGCTAATTCTTTCTTGAATACTCTCTGCATAACATTCCTCCATCAATTTTCACAAACACATCTTTCAGTGATTACCGGGAACGGCATTTACAGAAACATTTCCGGATTTATTTTCTTTTACCATCAACCACAACAAAGATGAAAGCATAAGAGAAACCGAGCTAATAATAAAAATTAAATTTTTGTTGCCGGAATTTTGTATAAATGTTCCCAATACCAAACTTACAAACAACTGCGGCAGCACAACCGACAAATTAAAAATTCCCATAAAAAATCCCATCCGGTTCTTATTAACTTTTTCAGACATGATTGCAAACGGAAGACTGACCACAGCAGCCCAACCGATGCCGGCGACAGCCATCATTACCCAAACCATTATTGAACTCTTGCCGAGAACTACTATTCCGAAATAAGCAAGTGCCATTATACCAACACATGTAAGATGGATTTTAACTCTTCCGAATTTTTCAGTAAGCGGTTCCAATACAAATGCCGGCAGCAGTGCACCAACCGCATTCAAAATTAAAAATGAGATTGAAATTATTTGTCCGGTCTCATCTGCGTTTGCCGGATTCGGATTCAATTTCTGTTCAACATAACCTATCATGTAAACGAACATCGTTTGAATTCCAATCCATGAAAAAGAATGTGCAAATAAAAGTTTAAGATATTGATTCCAGTCCGTTTTAGATTCTGTTGAATAATCCGCAACTTGTGCCAGCTTCGGTTGGCGCGGTTCTTTAATGAACAGCATCGGTAAGATTGAAAATGCGAGTACAAGAAAAACACCGAAGTAGATCAAAAAGTAATTTCCGAAAATGGCACCAAGTGCATAAGCCAGAACTCCGAATGTTCCGGAAATCGTCTGCATCCATGTGTAACCTTTTGTCCGCGTGGTTCCTTCTGGCGTTACATCGGCAATTATTGAGCGTGTAGGGTTGAATGAAATATTTATTGCAAGGTCAAGCGTTAAGGCGACAATCACCGCAACCACAATTATGCTGCTCAATTGCAAGAAGCCGCTTATTCTGTCTATGTTAGGAAGAGCAAATAACATTAATGCAGCCAGAGTTCCGCCTAACAAAATAAATGGTCGCCGTCTTCCACCCCAGAACCAAACTTTATCGCTGATCAATCCAATAATAGGTTGACCGATAATTCCTGCGAGCGGACCTGCAGCCCATACAAAGCCAATTTCGTGCAGATCCAGATTATATTTTGTTCTCATTAACCAGCTTAAAGCTGCAATCTGAATTGATAATGCAAATCCCATAGCAGTAGAAGGTAAACTTAGAATTGAATAAAAAGTGTTGGAAAGTTTTTTCTGCATCTCGAACATTTTAGCCTCGTGTTATTTCAGAATTGGTTCAAAGATATTGAATGATTAAATAAATTAAAAATTTTCTTATGAAACTTTCGAGGTTACTGCTTTACAACCTTGTCTGCCAATTATTGCTCTGCTTGAGTCTTGTACAACAAACTCGAGATAGACAGGCTCGAAGGTTACTATGCTACTTTTTTTGAAGTAAACATTCACAGCCGAATGAAATGTACTCTCTCAGTACTGGAATATCTGGAAGTTTAACTATTGGCAAACCGAAACGTAATGCGTAGATCGGCCGGAAAAAGAAAAATTCTTTTTTTACGGGATGCAGATTTATTCGTTTGCTTTGCTTTTCAAATTCTTTAATTGAACAACCTGTGCCGAAATGCAGTTTGATTTCATCGACATAATCTTTGTCCTCATCCATAAATTTCGCTATCACTTTTAGAAATAATTTTGGTAAAATATGCAAATACGGAATATTCTTTAAAAAACTTCTGCCGATCTGCTGATGCCCGGCAAACGGCGATCTCTTAGGTGGAAAACTAATGAATAAATATCCTCCATCACTCAGTAGCACATTAAGATTATCGAATGCCGCCGTTTTATTTCTCACATGTTCGATAACTTCCCGCATAATGATTAGATCGAACTTTTCTTTCAGTTTTTTAGTGAGTTCTGGATCGGTAATATCTCCAACAATCACATTCAACTTCGAATTTTTCTTTTTCGCAATTGCAGCACGCTCGGCGCTTAACTCAATTCCTATACTGTAATTGCCATTAATTTTCATTACTTCCAGCAAACCGCCTTCGGCACAACCGATTTCCAATATTTTCTTCTTCTCAAAATCTTCTATCTGTTTTTTAAAATAAGGAAGAAGATACCTTTCGGTAAATTCTTTTTGCTCGTAGAAATGTTTTTCTGACATGATATAATTTTCAAAAATTCAATCAAAATTTATCAAAGTTTCCCCGGTCTGCCAAAGAGCCATAACAACATTCATGTTTTTATCTTCTTTAAGGTACTTGAAAGTTGAGACCGATGTCAGATACTTTGCTTCTTGGTAATTTTTTTAATTAATTTCTCACAACAATCAAACTTTTATTCAAACAAACGAAGAAAAGTATGAAAAGCATGCTTTGTATTTTTGAAGATGAAGGATTCAAAAATTTCTTGCCGCTAACTTACTTATTACCGGTCTATGATCTTCGATGCGGCATTTTAACATTAAGAGAAAAAATTATATCACATTTCTCTTCCAAGACACTGATATTACACTCCAGAAACTATCTGAGCGACGTTTTAAGGGAACGCAATCCCAAAAGCATAGTGAATAAGTTTGACTTCCCTGAAATATTATTTGTAAACGGTAGAGCAATTCTCACAAACGAACATGCAAAGCAGATTGCCAGGCTCGATCTCAATAAAATTTTAATTGCAAACGATGGATCCGTTGCTGCAGTTCGCCTCTCTCTCGATAAAATAAATAAGTTGAAAAATTTAGACCCGGATTTTTTTCTATTCGATTCTGTTCCCGATGTAGAGAGAGTTAACACAAACATTGCCCTTGTTAAGTATCCATGGGATTTGGTAAATCGTAATGGAGACGAAATCAAAAATGATTTTGAAAAATTGGGAAAAAGACAATCCGGCACTACTATTAAAAAATTTCACTCGGTTGAATATAAAAACAGGAAAAAAATTTTTGTATCACCCGAAGCGGTTATCGACCCTTTCGTTTTTCTTGACGCATCGAACGGACCAATTTACATCGGAAAGGATGTTCATGTAATGTCTCATGCGCTGATTCAAGGACCGGCGTTTATAGGAAACAATTCATTGATAAAATCCCATGCTAAAATTTATCATAACACCGGCATTGGCAAAGTTTGCAAAGTAGGCGGCGAAGTTGAATCGTCTATCATTCATTCATATTCCAACAAACAGCATGAAGGATTTCTCGGCCATTCGTATCTTGGAAGCTGGGTGAATCTTGGTGCTGGCACAAACAACAGCGATTTGAAAAACAACTACTCGAATGTTTCCGTTTTGATTAACGGAAAATCAACGGGGACTAATTCTCAATTCGTAGGATTGATAATGGGTGATCACTCTAAGACGACCATCAACACGATGTTTAATACGGGTACAGTAGTTGGCATTTCGTGTAATATTTTCGGTGCTGGATTTCCCTCACGCTATCTTCCCTCGTTCAGCTGGGGCGGTTCCGACTCGTTACAGATATACGACATAAACAAATCGATAGAAGTTGCGAAAGCCGTTATGGCGCGCAGAGGAATTACAATTTCAGAAAATGAAATTAATTTGTTGAAGAATATATTTGAAATGACTGCGGCAGAAAGGAAATAAATTGCCAATTTGTAACACTCTAAATTTGAAATTGTTCTGATTAAAAATGTATAAGAATTATTTCTACCTATGCCGTTGCGTCGAAGAACTGAAATCTTGCCTTACAGGCAAACGAATACTGGAGGCGTATACTCAAGAAAAAGATAAATTATTTCTTCACGTTCCGGATAATGACAATCATTATTTTCATTTGATTATATCAATTAATCCGCAACAACCGTACATTACATTTAAGCATGAGCACCATAAAGCAAAAAAGAACACGACAAATTTTTTTGCCAATTATTTTCCGACCCATATAATC
>CAZQQC010000160.1:0-5024 GCA_964595365.1 uncultured Melioribacter sp. | reverse complement strand
ATTATACCAATAGTTGCACTTCTATTTAACGGGGCTGTATGGGGTTATATATTTATCAACAGAAAGGAGAGGCCGGTTAATAAATCGTTTTTGATCTACTCTACAAATTTAACTTTCTGGATTATAATCGAGATTATTCTGCGTCAGCCACTACCTGCAGAATATATTATGCCTCTCCTAAAAATTGATTCGATTATGAGTCTTTCCCCCACGTTTTGGTTTTTGAATTTTACCTACACATTTGTCGGAAGGAAAAAAGATTTCGTCTATTACGTTGCCTCTACTTCCGTTTTCACAACTATTTTTATAAGCTTAACTACAGATTTAGTTTTAGCAAGTTATATTAAAACGGCATGGGGTTACGATAGGATCGAAGGCATTCTTTATTTTCCGGCAATTTTAGTAGCTATTGTTCTGCCAGCCATCTATTCAGTGTACATGATTATTGTAAAAGTAAAAACAACTTCAGATTATATTTATAAGAAATCGCTGATTTTAATATTTATCGGTTCACTAATTAGTCTAATACTTGGATTGATTTCCAACGTCATAATTCCCCGCATATTTCATAACCATGAGATAGTTCAAGTAGGAGAATCGACAACAGTTGTGCAATCATATTTCATTTTGGTGGCAGTTATAAAGTACAGATTATTTACACCAAGCGTTGAAGATATTGCACGCGCATTGTTTGACAATATGAGAGCTGCTGTTTTTATTTTAAGCAGAAACGGTGAAATAACTTTGATGAATACTTTTGCCGAAAAATTATTCGGTTTTAATATGGCTTCTAATTCGGAAATAAGAATCACCAATTTATTTCCCAATTATAATCTAACGAAAAATTTTACAGACGTTGAAACAACCTATGCATCCGGTTACGAATTAAAAACTCTTTCTCTCTCTCAAACCGGAATTTTGTACGGCAATTTTGAATCTGGAAAGATTTTAATTGTACGCGATATCACGGAACACAAACAAGCTGAAGAAGCGTTGCGCGAATCCGAAGAAAAATTCCGCTGGCTCTTCGAAAATGTTCCGGACGGAATTTACCTTAGTACTCCAGATGGTAAGCTTATAAATGCAAATAATACTTTAGTGCAAATGCTTGGTTATAATTCCAAGGAAGAATTATTGAACGCTGATATAGTAAAAGAATTGTATCTAAATCCGGAAGAAAGAAAATTTTGGATTAAGGAATTAGAAACCACTAAAAAACTGCGCGGAATCGAGCTTCATCTTAAACGTAAGGATGGTAATTTTTTGATTGTGAGAGAAAACGCTCACCTTCTTGTTGATAAAAATGGAGTTACATATTACGAAGGGACACTGACAGATATAACCGGGCTCAAAGAAACAGAAAAAGCAATGCGTTCTTCAGAGATTCGATTCCGCTCTGTATGGGAAAGCTCTGCAGAAGGAATGCGGCTGACCGATAATAATGGATTTATTATTGCTGTTAACAAAGCATTTTGTAAAATAGTAGAAATGAAAGCCGAAGACATTGTAGGGCAACCGATCACAATCACTTATTCCGGGGAAAAGAATAAAGAACGTATGATTCAAAACTATGTTGCGCATTTCAAAGAAAGAAGTTTCCCATCGCATCTTGAACAGAGACTTGTACTATCATCAGGAAAAACAATTTACCTTGAAGGCACATTTACTTTTATTGATATTGAACATAGTAATTCTCTGCTGCTGAGCGTCTTTCGTGATGTTACGGAAAGAAAACTAAACGAACAGGAACTTAAAGATAGAGAAGAGCATTTCCGGATTGTCGTTGAAACAATACCCCATGGCGTAAGTGAAAACGACCTAGAAGGTAATATTACTTTTGCTAATTCTGCCTATGAAAAAATGCTTGGATACAATCCGGGTGAACTTCTCGGTAAAAAAACATGGGAAACTCATCCGTCATCACAAGGTCAACAAAAAATAAAAGAATATTTTGAATACAAAATTTCTAATAAACCTGTTCCTACAACTGATCAAACGAAAAATATTACGAAGGAAGGCCACGTAATTGATGTTCAGATTGATTGGGATTATAAAAGAAATTCTGAAGGAAATATTGTTGGCATAGTATCAATTATTACGGATATTACAAAGAGAAAGAAATATGAAGAATTACTTAACAAAAACAAATTGATGATGAACCACGCCGAAGAAATTGCTCATCTTGGAAGCTGGGAATGGGATCAAGAGACTAATAAAGTTAGTTGTTCGCCCGAACTTTACAGCATATACGGAATTCAGCCGGAAAATTTTGACGGGAAGTTCGACTCAATAATTAAATTAGTACACCCTGACGATGCCAATAATATTCTTGCAACTATTAACTCGGCAAAAGAATTCCGCATACCTTTTGAATATTATGAAAGAATAATAAGACCGGATGGTAACACACGAATATTATTTACCAAAGGAATAGTCCTTACCGACCTCGAAGAGAAAGTGAAAACTATTTATGGTTCATGTTTGGATGTTACAGAATTTAAAAGAGTTGAGAATGAATTAATTAATTCCAGAGAACGATTGAGAGCTCTTTCGGCTAGCCTTGAAGCTGCAAGAGAAGAAGAACGCTCATATATAGCACGGGAAATTCACGACGAGCTTGGACAGGTTTTAACAGCTGTTAAGATGGATTTAACCTTGATGCAGGACGATTTAAGAGTTAAACAAAATTTTTCAGTAGAAGAAATAAGAAAACAACTGCTACAAATTGAAAAAATGGTCGATCGTCTTATTAATACTGTGAAATACATTGCAACTGAACTCAGGCCGGATGTTTTAGATCATTTAGGATTAGTTGCTGCACTGGAATGGCAAGCAAAAGAATTTGAGAAAAGACATAAGACCCGTTGCACTTTTGAGAGTAGTATTAAAAAATTAGACATAGAAAATGAAAAAGCAATAGCTGTATTCAGAATTTTTCAAGAGGCACTTACAAATGTTGCGCGTCATTCCAGTGCTTCATTAGTTGCGGCAAAGATGCAAGTGCTTAAAGACAAACTACTTTTAGAAATCCAGGATAACGGCAAAGGAATAACAAAAGAACAACTTTTCGATATCTCATCAATCGGAATTACCGGCATGAAAGAAAGAGCAAAATTTATTGGCGGCAATGTTTTTATTTCGGGTGAAGAAAAAAAGGGAACAAAAGTTAGCCTTGAAGTACCGTTACTTTCATGAGAACCAATAAAAAGAGGATGTAATGAAAATAGTGATTGTTGATGACCACGAGTTGGTAAGGGAAGGATTGAAAAAAGTTCTTCTCAAAGAATCGGATTTAAAATTGGTTGGCGAAGCAAACAGTGCAGCAGAACTTTTCAAAGTTCTTCATGAAAACGAAGTTGATTTGGTAATTTTGGATATTACACTTCCCGGCAGAAGTGGTTTAGATATTATTGCCGATATAAAAAATATTAACCCTCATATACGGGTATTAATTTTAAGTATGCACCCCGAGGAAAGATTTGCTTTGAGAGCCTTAAAGTCAGGTGCTTCCGGCTATTTATCAAAAGAAGCTGCCGCTAAAGAATTAGTAAACGCAGTAAAAAAAATTAACAGCGGCGGCAGATACATAAGTTCAACCCTTGCAGAACACCTGGCAGACAGCATTGATAAGGAAATTGACAAACTTCCTCACGAAACTTTGTCGAATCGTGAATTTGAAATCTTCCGCTTAATTGCCAAAGGTAAATCTGTAGGGCAGATTGCCGAAGAACTGATGCTTAGCGTTAACACAATAACATCCTACAGATCCCGTATGATGGAGAAAATGAACTTTAGTACAAATGCAGAAATAATACGTTATGCAATTGAGCATAATCTCATTGAATAAATCGTACAAGCAATAAACTCCCTTTTTTATTGGATATACAAAAGTAAAAACAAAACCATCTTAAAAACCTTTCGCCGCAATAATTGTGGCAACAATGCCGTAAATAATTTGGCAAAAAAAACAACCGAATCGCTCTTAACATTCGATATCAAAAATATTATCATTCCTCTTAAGTTTGGGGCAAATATGAAGATATTAATTGTTGACGACTCAAAAGAAATTAGAGATAGAATTTTAAGACTAATAGCTTCAAAAACAGATTTTACCAAAGTGCTGCAGGCAGAGACTTTACATCAAGCAAAAGAAATAATTTCCGGGGAAACTCCCGAAGTGTTGTTATTAGATATTAAACTGCCGGACGGAACAGCATTCGATATTTTAGACTCGATAGATCGAACAACTTATTCGCCAATCATTATTATTCTTACCAATTATGATTTACCTTCTTATAGAGAAGAAGCGCGAGAAAAAGGAGCTTCTTACTTCTTCGATAAAGCTACCGAGTTTTTAGACTTGAGAGACACGCTGCAAGGTTTTAAGAATTGACTAAATATTTTTTTGTCAAGATGACCTCCGGGAAATTCGTGATACAGAACACAGAGATAAAATTTTAATGTTTCGATCAGGTACAAATATGCGGGAATTCGAACTAAATTCTTGTCATAGAAATTGTTACAAAGTTGTAACGTGAATCTTTACTTTAAAATCACGAAGTAAGCGCTAACATAGCAAATGCTCTTCCATTAAATTTCCAACAAATTTTTTTAATAAAAATATTTTGGAGGAATAAAATGAAAGGCACATTACGAACCATTCTTTTCGCTCTTCTGCTACTTTTTTCGGCAAAACTAATCAACGCACAAGCTGTAATCGATCCCAACCTTGAAAAAGCTATAGCTGGAGGCGCTTCCCAGATTGAGGTTATTATAACTTTCGAGGGTAAGGGCTCTATATCTCCAGCTCAATTATTTTTTCTAAAGCAAGAAGGTATTCTTAACGGATTTAGTTTTCAGGCTTTGCCCATGGCCGGTGCAATTGTAACTCCCGCTCAAGTTTCGGCTCTTGCAAAAAATCCGGAGATACGATCAATCTATTTAAACAAGCAGTTGCAATATTTTAATTATGAAGCTACTCATCTTACAGGTGTATATCGTTTAAGAGCAGATCAAAATATAAC
>CAZQQC010000159.1:0-5089 GCA_964595365.1 uncultured Melioribacter sp. | reverse complement strand
CTATGAGACCGCTCAAACCGCTCTTGGCGGCAGTATTGGATATACAAAATTTTATTTCGACTATAAAAATATTTTTTCTTTTAAGAACAACAATACATGGAGTTTGCGCGCATTAATTGGAACAGCGGATAATACTCTTCCCCTCAGCGAACAATTTTCTCTCGGCGGACAAAATTCATTTTTCGGACTGCGAAATAACGGCTACCGCGGCAGACAAATTTTCATCTCTTCATTAGAGTACCGTTATAAACTCCCGTTTCAACTTTTTTTTGATTCATATTTAAAGCTCCGATACGATCTTGGCTCTATCTGGGCTGAAAGGCAGCAGATACGTTTTAAAGACTTGCGTCATGGACTTGGAGCAACATTATCCTTTAAGACACCGATAGGTCCGGCAGATTTTTCTGTTGGAAAAAGTTTTTATCTCAAAAATACTTTTTCGAACAGCACGATTGTTTGGGGAGAAACGCTTTTCTACTTCACTATTGGTTACTACTATTAAGGGTTAAGCGATAGATTCAAAAACCTAAGCTCCTTTCTCTTCAAATTTTTAACTATCGAACCTAATATTTTTGAAAGCTCTATCGCTTCTTGTAAAAGAGATTTTCTTTGTATACACAATCTTTTGTGATTGTCTTCAGGAATTGAATTACATTTTTCAAAAAAAGTGTTCTCACTTCCAAATCATATTTCTTCTATTTCTCCATTGGCTGTTTGTTTTGAATTTACTTTCCTTCTCTTTCCGCAGCTTTCTCTGCAAGTGCCAGATACATAGACGCACGTTCCAGATCGCCAGTCTTTCTGTAATGCTCTGAAAGCGCATAATAGATTTTACTCTTCAGGTTTACGGGTGGAATACCGGATTCCACAATGCCAACAATTTTATAGTTTGTAGGAAGATCGAGGTCGTAATTATACAGGCTAAGAATTCTCGTGTACGGCTCGAAATCTGTTGGCTTATTCAAGGAAGCTTTTATGTAATAGTTAAGCGCATCTTCGAGCCGTTCGTAGTCTTCGGCAAAGCTTCCGAATACTTTTGCTGTCCACATGCAAAGTACAAAAACGTTACCAGTATACTCTTTAATAAGCTTTTCTGTAAACATCTTTACTTCGTCGGAGGACACAGCGGGGTTGCCAATAAGTATCTCAAAAATTCCCGGGTCACTAAATTTTTGACTTAACGCTTCCTGAAACGCATCAAACAGTTCGTCGGAAGAAGTTGAATTGCGGAAAATATTTTCTATTCTTCTAACCGCTTCTTCGTTCATTGTCCACCAAATACTTAATCAAATTCTCTTTTGAAAATTTAGGAAGTTCTCCGTTGAACTCTACAGTTTTATTTTTGTCCCACTGTTTATGTTTGGAAGGGACGAACTTGTGCGCTTGCACCCTGCCTTGCCGATGGGCAAGAAAAGCAAACCGCCGGTCAACCAGCTTTCCTTCATCATCGAACAACAGAAATGCAATTATTACGGAAATATCCAGCTTCTTCTGCCAGTCGAGATAAGCTTTTGCAGCGCGCTCGTTAACTATAAACGTTTTTGTATGTTTACCCTTCCAGTCCAGCAGAGCAAAATTATTTTTGTACTTTATGATTACATCGGGTTTGTCTTCTCCTTTTTCCCACAATCTTTCATAGCGGTTGTCTTCCCCGAATTCCCTAAACTCGATTCCCCATTGAACAAGTAGATTTTTTCCCGTCCGCTCGGCAAGATCATGAAGTTTGTAATTGCTTCTAAACTCCTCACCCGATTTAGCCGGGCGAAAATCCAACTTTTTCATTCTCTCCAACCGTTCATATTCACCGAAACAATCGTCGTTGTTCGATAAACTAATTTCTAATTGGAAAATAATTTATAATTACGCATAAAACAATGTAACATTCACCTAAATTGATTCGTCTTTATAATTAGAAAACTAAATGCTTGAGCAGCCAAGATATCGATTTCTAATTCAGCAGTACAAGAACAGAATTTACACTTACTCGTTCTACATGCTGAAAAATAAAATGGATGCGGATGATGTAACACAGGAAGTTATGATACGCATCTGGAAAAACATAGATAGCCTTAATGTGTTTGCTGCAAAGACGTGGATAATGAAAACGACGCACAATTTGTGCATCGATTACTTAAGAAAAAGATCCATCGCATTAGCTCGAGAGCTGGAAATTAACGAACTGGTTGAAGAAAACATCGAAACGGACAGGAGCGAAGAGAATCCCTATTTAATAACACACATAAAAATTATGGCATTGAGAGTCAAAGAGGCAATTCGACAGTTGCCAGAAAATTTAAGAAGCGTTTTTGTTCTTTACGAAATTCAAGGACTGAAATACAAAGAAATCAGCAAAACTTTCGACATGCCGATGAACTCCGTTAAAGTTTATCTGCTGCGGGCAAGAAAAAAATTGCAAGAAGAATTGAGAAGCTATGAAGCGTAAAAAATCTTTTAACTTAACCGAAGCGCAAAAAGACAAAATAATTTCGGCGGCGTATGGAACAGGCTCGCTCGTCGACCGGCTGATTGTTAGGTGCCTTGTTTCTTCAAACGTGGAAGCAGAAAAACTTTATTCCGAATACAAACAAACCGCCGAAGAAGTAAGGCAAATTGCCGGGGATGAATGCCCTCCGGACATTTTGAAAAATGTTCAACACAAGACAATATGCATTCTCGAGAATAAGAGCTCGTTTATGTTTGACCTCTATTCGGCGATTTTTTCGAGACCAATTATTTCCACGGTCGCAAGTTTAATATTAGTTGCAGCAATCATAATTGCGTTAATTATTAACCAGCCTGTTCAATATAACTATACGCGGGCACAGGTTGTAAATGCCGATAAACAAGCGCGGGAAGCACTTACTATAGTTAGCAAAATTTTAAAGGAAACTCATCTTACACTTCAAAAAGAAGTTTTGGACGAAAAAGTTTCAAAGCCCCTTAATCGAAGCGTTGAAATTGTTAACAAATTATTCATAGGAGAAAAAAAATGAAAGTCTTAAGAAAATTAATCGTTCTGTTTTTTGTAATGAATGCGGGTCTCTTTGCACAACAGAAAGGAGATTATTCGAAAGAACCCGGTTACTTTGATTTCAGCCAATTCGCCTCAATTAAAACCGGAGAAATGACAACGGAAGTTTACCTCGAAGAACCGCTCTTAAAAATGGCAGGCAAAATGGCCGAAGGTGAAAAAGGAAATGTTGGCAACATGATTTCGACGCTGAAGCTTGTCAAAGTAAATGAGTTTAACGTCGATTGGAAAGAATTTACAAAGATGGAAAATGCCATTGAATCTATGGAAAAAGATTTGCTGGCAAAACAATGGGATAGAATTATTAAAACAAAAAGCAAAAACGATTATACCAACGTTTATGTTAAATCAGGCAGTGATGGAAGCTTTGTAGGTCTGGTAGTTACTTCACTAAATAAGGGCGGCAAGGTTACTTTCGTAAATATTGTTGGACGAATTGATCTGGAAACGATTGGTCAGCTTTCCAAACAATTCAATTTCTCTTACGGCGAAAAGGAAAAAGAGAAAAAGGAAAAGAAATAGTTTTGGTTGCCAATTATTTCTAATGTTCTGGTATAAAATATCATTGCTGTTCGGTTGACAAAAAAAATTATGAGAAATGATTTATATTTGGTCTAAAACGGAAAGAAATTTTTAAAACATGAATCCAGATCCATAATCTATTTTTAACGTGTCGTCTCATTTTCATCATTTTTCAACAGGACAGTATCGATAAAATATCTATAATCATTGTGGAGTACATGATGACAAATTTTTCCGGAACATTCTCAAGGGAATTTTTTGGTGGAATTCTTAACGGGCTGCTGATAGTTCTCGTTCTGAACACAGCAGCCCCCGCTCAAAATGCCAATCTTGTAAGAAGCAAACGCGGAATGGTTGTCTCGGCAAATGAAATTGCCTCCCGTGTTGGTGCAAAAATTATGGAGAGAGGCGGCAATGCCGTTGATGCTGCTGTTGCGGTTGGATTTGCTTTAGCAGTTACTCATCCATACGCCGGAAACATTGGCGGCGGAGGATTCATGGTTATTCATTTAAATAACGGGAAGAACACCTCTATAGATTTCCGAGAGAAAGCACCGCTTTTGGCATCGAGAGATATGTATCTTGACAAAAACGGAAATTATATCCCGGCATTAAGTCAGGAAGGAACAACCTCGGCTGCCGTTCCGGGAAGCGTTGCAGGATTGGTATACGCGCTTAAAAAGTACGGAACGATGCCGCTTCCGGAAGTAATCCAACCGGCAATTGATCTTGCAAGAAACGGATGGACTCTTGATTACAAAACTGCCGAAGCATTTAAAACTTACCTGCCCGAATTCAAAAAATATTCTTCTTCATATAAAATCTTTTCTAAAGATGGAGTTTCATACGAAGAGGGAGAATTATTCAAACAGACCGATTTGGCAAATTCACTCGACCTGATTAAAGAAAAAAGCGCCGACGGATTTTACAAAGGAAAGACCGCCGAATTACTTATCAAGCAAATCAAATCTCTCGGCGGATATATTACCCAAGCCGATCTCGACGAATATAAACCGGTAGAGAGAAGCCCTGTTGAAGGAACATACCGCGGTTATAAAATTGTTTCTATGCCTCCTTCAAGTTCGGGCGGAATTGCCTTAATAGAAATGCTAAACATTCTTGAAAACTATAAATTCTCGAATGGCGATTGGGGAAGCAGTAAGTACATTCACAAGATTGTTGAAGCTATGAAATACACTTATGCCGATAGAACTTTTCTTTTAGGCGACGAAGACTTTTTCAAAGTTCCGAAGAAAGGATTGATCTCGAAAGCGTACGCAAAAACGATTTTCAATAAAATCGAAGGACATAAAGATGAAGCTCTTTCATCAAAAGAAATAAAAGCAGGCGACCCGCAAAAGTTTGCCGGGAGCAACGAAACAACTCACTACTCGGTTTACGATGAAACCGGAAATGCTGTTAGTGTTACAACAACCATTAATTCCGCATTCGGTTCTAAAATTGTTGTTGATGGTACCGGGTTTTTGTTGAACAACGAGATGGATGATTTCAGTGCAAAACCCGGAGAGCCGAATC
>CAZQQC010000158.1:0-5399 GCA_964595365.1 uncultured Melioribacter sp. | reverse complement strand
GTTTTAGTGTAATCCATTCCGAGTTTTTGAGAGATTGAATTGTAACCGTCTTTCAGTTTTTTACCTTGTTCGCTCAAATATTTCGGAACATTCTTATCGTGCAACTCTTCGATTGTGGCTTTCGTAGCCGCCAAAGATAATGCTTCGCCGCCAAATGTTGTGTAGAAGAAAATATCTTGATCGGCAAGATCCATAATTTTTCTTTTACCGGTTAGAATAGAAATCGGCATTCCGTTAGCAACCGCTTTGGAATATGTTGCAAGATCGGGAGTAATTCCAAAATATTCTTGAGCGCCGCCGAGTGCCATTCTGAAACCCGTCCACATTTCATCGAAGATTAGAACGACACATTTCTCTTCGCATAGACCGGCAAGTTTGTGTAAAAAATTATTTGCCGGCTCTTGAAACACGACCGGTTCAAGAATTACAGCAGCAACGTCGTCTTCGATCGAATTAATTACGGAATCCAGATCGTTGTAATCGAAAGTAAATGAATTTGCCCGAACTGCTTCCGGAATGCCATGGTTACGGGCAGTAACTGCTATGTACCAGTCATGCCAGCCATGATAACCACAGCATAAAATTTTATTTTTACCCGTGTAAGCACGCGCAAGACGAACAGCAGCGCTCGTTACGTCGGCGCCTGTTTTACTATAACGTACCGCCTCGGCATTAGGTACAATTTTCCGGATAAGTTCTGCAACTTCGACTTCGAGCGGGTGCATCATAGAAAAAGTTATTCCGTCTTCCAGTTGTTTTTTAATTGCTTCATCAATCTTGGGATAAGCGTAACCGAGCGATAACGGACCAACACCCATCATGTAATCAATGTATTCGTTTCCATCAGCATCCCAAACATGAGAACCTTTTCCTTTCACTAAATATTTTGGCGCAACACCTTTAATGTATTGCGATGGACCTTTAGCCAGCGTCTGAGTTACAGATGGAATTAATCCGAGAGCGCGCTTGTAAAGTTCTTCGGATCTCGAAATGTCGGGGTAATCGTTGTTAAGCGAAATTTTGTTGGGCATAGTTTTCTCCGGCTTATAGCTATCAGCTATTAGCCTTTAGCAATTAGCTATTTAGTGTCGGCAATTTTGGTTAACAGCACATTTAACATTTTCTTGATTTCATTAATTTCTGTAATCAGTTCAGTCGAAAAGGCTTCATTTAAATACCCTATGTTGTACAATGTTCGGACTTGACAAACGAATTTTTGTTGCTTTAGAGAAAATACTCGTTTCGCAATTTTAATTTTTTCACGGTCGACCAAACCTTGCGTAAGATGAGTTAAATCTTTTCGACAACATAATTAAATATTCCATTTCACTTGTTGAACCTGCGGCAATACTTAGACACCTTGCAAAATCTTTCTCCTTTCGTTTACCACAGCCCCCAGCAATATTTGTTGGAATTGAAGCTGCTGCTTTTCGTAGTTGAGATGTAATGCCGTAAAATTTTTGTTCGGGAAATAATTTAATAGTTTCACAAATGTTGAGAGTGAGTGCGTATAACTTTTTCCAAACCTTTAACTTTTTAAGAGTTCTCATTTTCCATCTTGCTAATTAACATTTAATCAGGCTAAAAGCTAACAACCCGCTAACTGTTTAAATATCTTATCCGATAGTTTTTCTGCTGTAAATCCTTCGTGCTCAAGAACATCGTCGAGCAATCCGGGTTTGAACCATCGATTCATAAATGCAAAGGGAAGAACGTTCGCCGTCTTGTTATTTTTTAAAAGTACCTCGGCAAGAATTGAATACAACCCGCCGGTAATAAAGTGGTCTTCCATGGTAACAACCAATTTGCATTCGTTCACAACCTTTAACACAGTTTCTCCGTCAATTGGTTTTGGTGTTCTTACATTTATTAAACGAACCGAAATTCCTTTTGATTCCAAAATTTTTTTTGTTTTGAACGCTTCATTGAATAAAAATCCATAAACTAAAATTGCTACATCTGTTCCATCTCCAAAAACTTCTGCTTTGCCAATTTCAAATTCGGAATGCTCTACAATAGATTTTGTCATGTTGTAACGAATATAAAATGCAGATGGATAGGTGAGCACTGTTTTTAATCCTTTCAACATGTCGTCTTCATCTGCAGGACAGAAAACATTTATATTTGGAATGCCGCGCATGATCGAAACATCTTCGATTGCTTGATGGGTGGGACCATTTCCATCTGACAGAAACCCAGGTACCGCCCCAACAATTTTTACCTGAAGATTTGCAATTCCTATATCGGTTCTAATGAATTCGAATGCGCGCATGGTTAAAAATGTTGCAAGCGCATGAACAATCGGAACTCTTCCACGCAAAGCCATTCCTGCGGCAATTCCAATCATTGTCTGTTCGGTTATCCCGGTATCGATAAAATTATTTTTGATTAGAGGCGGAAGATTTCTGAATGCCGCACGATTTTCCGACGTCATAATCATATAACGGTCGTCGTTATTAATTAAGTCCAGTATGATTTCCGGGTAAGTCATATCATCTTGCCACAATTGTTTCCGAAGTTAAATGAGCTTTTGCTTCGCCAAGAAGTTCTTTTAGAAGCTGTTCAATTTCTTCATCTTTGAAATTTACGAACCATCTATCGGCTCGTTTTTCAATGCTTGGCAGACCTTTGCCGCGAATTGTTTCAGCAATGACAACCGAGACTTTTTCTTTCTCGAACGGAAATTTTAAAAATGCTTTGTCGAGCGATTCGAAATTATGCCCATCTACATTTTCAACTTTGCAATTGAACGCTTCGAATTTTTTATCGAGCGGTTCTAGTGGTATCAAATCTTCAGTTTGCATGTTTGCCTGAAACCGATTGCGGTCGACCACAACCAATAGATTATCCAGCTTGTAAGCTGAGGCAACAAGCAAAGCTTCCCACATCGAGCCTTCGTTCAATTCGCCATCGCCTACAACCACAACAACCTTGTTATTTTGATTTCGAAGCTTGCAATCGAGTGCAACACCGCATGCAACCGGGAGATTATGGCCTAACGAGCCGGAGTGGAATTCAATTCCAGGAATATTTCTGTTTGGATGCCAGTAGATAAAATCGTTTGTCTTCAAGTGATTTTTCAAACGGCCTTTTTCTAACCAGCCGAGTTCAACATACGTCCCGTAAAGCGCAGGTACATCATGTCCCTTCGATAAGAAAAAGTAGTCGCGGTTAGGATCGTTTAAATTTTGCAGCGATACATTCAAAAATTCTTTGTAGAGATAAACAATTAGATCTGCACACGAAAGCGACGCTCCGATAAAACATCCGCCATTACCCGACATACGAATAATGTGTTCGCGCACATTTAAAGCCGTTTGTCTAAGTTTGTACAATTTCTCTTTTGTCATTTACCCTTTAATTTCTTTTTGTATTCGTCAATGTGAGTTAATTCATCAAGATAATTTTCGTACCAGTACCTGCCGATGTACTGACTGTTGATTTCTGCAATCTCCGGTTTACGTTTCAGCAAATCTAAAATATCGTTAAGACCAAATTCCGGGTTTGAGGGATAAAGTTCCTCAAAAATTTTTCTTATGAATTCGTAATCTTCGGGATAATCAATGGTCCATCTGTGCGAAGTTGAATAATCCAAACCGCTTTCCCATACGACGTTTCCAACCTTGAAAACATCCTGATGTTCCCAGATAAAAGGCGTTGTGTGTTCGCGTTCGTAATCTTTTGTAGCGTCTTTCCATGCACATTCGAGCGAAGCGAAGGACATGATTTCAACGTCGTTGCCGTCTGGATAAGTTGCAGGATGAAGATTGCTCACAAAATCATATTCGTTGTGATTTATGAAATGCTGAATAATTTTGTCTACAACACGCGGGTCTATCAACGGGCAGTCGGATGGAATTTTTACAACTGCATCCGCCCCGAATTTCACAGCAACCCGGTAATGCCTGTCGAGTAGATCGGTTAAATGTCCACGAAAACATATAATGTTATTTTGTTCACACAGTTTTTCTATTTCATCGTCGTCGGCATTAGTTGATGTTGCAACGATTAAATTGCCAATCAGTCTTGCAGATTGAACGCGTTCCAGCATTCGTAACAGAATAGGTTTACTAAGAACCGGCAGCATCACTTTGCCGGGCAAACGGGTGGAAGACATTCTCGATTGTATGATTGTAACAATTTTCATTCTTGGCCCGACACAACTGATTCTAAACCGTAAGTATGATGAATTTCATCGAGTGTCGTATCCGGCTCTCCCAGCAAATGTTTTCCTATGCGTGCAATTCTCTCTGCCGAAGTTCCGTTGTTCTGAACCGGCATCAAACGTTTCAGATCTTCGGTATCGAACGCAGAGTGAACTTCTTTGCCGAGCGCCAATCCGACATAAACGACGGAAGAATATTTAGTAATCAACACATCGCAGTTGGCAATCATATGATTCGTGTTCCCGCTTGTGTAAACCATTGCAGAGGGTGCGTACCGGCTGATTTCAGATTTGGCGCGTTCTATCTTTTCGTTTGGATGCAATTTAAAAATTATTTGTCTGCCGCCGGCAATGTCAACACATCGTCTAATAAATTTCTTCCTGTTTTCGTACTTAAGAGTTTCGCGGGCGTCTGATGTTGCAACCAAAACAAAATTCTTATGCGGAAACCCATTATTCAAATATTGATTTGCGTTGTCAAAGTTCGGAATTCCTGTAACAATAATTTTTTCTTCTTTCGCTCCTTTGCGAATAAACAAATCTTTATATCCGTTAGATGCAACACAGAACAAACTATATTGACTCGAAATTCCCGTGAAAGAAGTACCCGCAAGCCAGCGGGGAAGTTTCAGATATTTCACCATGTAAAACATTATTGTTTCAGGGTCGGTCATTCCTTCCTGAACAAGAATTATTTTTTTATCTCTGATGTTTTTCGGAATGATCAGGTCGGAACATGTGTAGATCAAATCGTAATCATTATTCACACCACGATAATCAATCTTCAAACTATTGCTGGCTAAATAGCGTTCCGTGTTCTTCCGGAACTTTCCTCCCAAAATTGTGTTGCCTAGTAATCCTTTGTTCGCAGCAATGTTGATTAGTCCGTCGGCATAATAAGGCGTAAAGTAACAGTCGAAGTTGTCAAGATAGATGGATATCTGATGCATCATCGATGTTTGGTTTATCGATCCGCAAACGAAAAGTATTTTCTTTTTACCCATACTCTGAATAGTTAAACTAAAAACAAAAGCGAAAATAGAAACTGAAATTTATTTATCTGTATTAAAGTAGATTAAATAATTGTTAAGAATGCTGTATGCTGGAATCCTTTCTAAAGATGAAAAATATTTCGAAATTAATTTAATTAATTATATCGTAAAAAAGTTATCACGTTCGCACAGCAATTGATAGATTTTGCGTTATACGCTATTATAAATATGGATATAGAGGA
>CAZQQC010000157.1:0-5412 GCA_964595365.1 uncultured Melioribacter sp. | reverse complement strand
TTTGCTGATTCATCAGAAAGATAACGGTGAAAGCTTTTTTACGTATGCAGGATAGAAGAAGCAGTTAACAGTTGGCAGTTAGCAGTATGCAGAAAGATTGACGTTGATTTTACTAAGATTAATTCAATATATGAAAGTGAAGTAAATGATTCCCGGGGGAATGGCTTATCAAATTATGATGAGTATTGATCGGCACGAACAATAAAGGATTTAGGATTGGGACACGAGGAGAAAAAACAACACCGAATCCACCTGCACCAGGACCGGGCAAATAATTAAACCGTAGAGACGGGACATGTCCCGTCTCTACGAAAAAATATAATCCCACAGTTATTTAGCTATTTTGAGTGCGAGTGATGAATATGCTTAATAAAATTGTTGACAGTTCGGCACCATTCCTGTAAATTAATTCAGGAATCATAATAAAAGGACGGTTAGGAGTGGTGCCGGGCGGGAACTTTTTTATAAATGATTTAAAGATAATTCTTGGTAAAATATTTCACGAAAAGCACGATTTTCACGATATAAAAGAGCTTGTGAAAATCTCTCAGGTGATAGTTGTTTCTTATCTTAAGAATGTTAAACCGACATCAATTGGGTTGTGCCGGATGCACGGTTTAACTTTGCCCGATCTTGCCAACGATTGCATTATGGAAATTTTTGCTAGAGACAACAGCGGCATCCCAAGAACAATGAAAAATTTTTATTCCTCATTAAGATTAACAATCGACGAGCTTCCGGCAAACGAAATTTATTTTGCTTATAAAGCGATGCTGCTAAAAATTGCATACGCACACATTTCGTATTTATATGCACAGCATGATCCATCGGGATTTAAGATACAGCGCAATATTAAAGAAACTGTTCTGAAGACAAATCTTTTTCAGATTAAGAAAACAATTCTTGGAGTGATGCTTGTGGTTACAGACGGTTCGCAATGTCTGAACCTCCCTTATTTGAACATGGACGGACTGCAAAACGAATTCATGCATCAAACTATCAACCTAAAGCACACAGGGGAGCTATTGAAAGTTTTGTATAATTGTCTAAACAATCAAAATGAATTCCGGAAAGAAATTAAACTCTCCGATGCAGTTTATCTTTTCAAGTCGGTGTATGGAATAAAGGAAATTCATAGCATTGATGACGGCGACGACGAATGGAATAAGATGTTTACAAATTCTGTATATGAAGATTTTGAAATAGAACAGGTTACAAATAAAGTTCTGGATAAAATGAAAGCAAAGATAATTATTGATTATTATTCGGCGGGAAAGCTTACTAAAGAACAATCCGAAGCTATATTCCTTTCTATCGGCGATGTTGTACATGACTGGATTGCTTTGGGTAAGAACCATATTGCGTTTCACGAGTACTTATCAAAATATATTGAGCTGAGTTCGGAAGAGTATCACAGAATAATTAGGGATAAGTTAGAGTATCTGATAAAAGAAACAAGGAAAGAATTTAAGTTGTATTTAATGTCGAATGAGTAATTCCGCAAGTGAAAGATTATGAGAGAATATTACTGTTGTGAAAAATAAATTGTCACGGCTAAAGCCGGTTGTTACTGTGCTTTTTGGTGCCCCCCGCGATGAATCGCGGGGTTGGATCAGTGAAACGGCAGTTGGTTGATTGTGGAAGAATATAAGTGATTGGACTTGGACTAAAGTCCATTGAAGAAGAGGATTGATTAGCAACTCCCCGCTTGGGTGTGCGGTTAATGCAAGCAAAAACAACGTTACCATGCTGGGAGATAGAGGTTGGCAGGTCATGGACTAAAGTCCAGACAGAGAGTGTTAGTTGATCAACCCCACGCTAAAGCGTGGGGTTGGAACAGATAGCTGACAATAGTAAAAAGAAAAAGGTACGTGCATCAACCCCATGCTTAAGCATGGGGTTGATGAAAGCAAAAACAAGAAGGGCTTTAGCCCAGCACGGATAGAAATTATGTCACATGTAAAGATTTGGGTACATGCAGTTTGGGGCACCAAGAATCGTGAACGCGTGCTCTCGAAAGAAATAAGGCAACAACTTTTTAAGCATATACGCGAGAATGCAAAGGAGAAACAAATTTATATTGATTTCATTAACGGAGAACCCGACCATGTGCATTGCTTGATTGCATTAAATGCAGATATGACTATTGCAAAGGTAATGCAACTGATCAAAGGTGAAGCTGCTTATTGGGTTAACAAGAACGCGTTGTTGAAACCGAAATTGGAATGGGCAGATGAATACTATGCAGCTTCTGTAAGTGAGTCAATGATAGATAAAGTGCGGGAGTACATAAAGAATCAAGAAGATCATCATAAAAGAATTTCTTTTATGAATGAATATGAAGAATTTACTAGAGAGTATGGACTGAACCGTCACGGCTAAAGCCGGTTCTTTCGATGCTCTTTGGTGCCCCGCGATGAATCGCGGTGTTGGAAAAGTGAAGCAGCAGTTGGTAGGTTGTGGAAAAATAAAAGTGATTGGCTTTGGACTAAAGTCCAGACAGAGAGCGTTAATCGATCAACCCCACGCTAAAGCGTGGTGTTGGAGCAGAAACAGACAAAAGTAAAAAGGAAAGGGTATGTGCATCAACCCCATGCTTAAGCATGGGGTTGAAAGAAGCAAAAACAACATGGGCTTTAGCCCAATAGTCAAAGGTTGAGCCATCGGGCAAGAAAGGAAAAAAGGAATAACATTGCACATTGAAGAAAACAAAATAGAGCAGCTTGTAGTTAGTCCGGAAGTTTTTTCTGTAGAGGAGAAAGAACGGTTTATTGTTCACATAAATGGGTGTGCATACTGCAAAGAAGTTTATGAGATGTACCAAAAAATCTATTCGGATTTGGAAGAAGGCATTAAAGAACCCGCTACACAGAATGATGAAGAAATTGCAAGAAGAATTATGATGAGGTTGAACAACTCCGAAGACAGGAGAATGATTTCTGAAAAGTCGGCGGCAGTAGAGATACGAAACGGTAAAACCGAAATAGTGGAAAGACCAAAATTATTTTCGCTTCAGGGATTTTATTATTTGTTAAAGAATCACCCGGTGCAATTTGCCGGTTCTGCGTTAGGCATGGTTTTAATTTTTGCTCTATTGTTTATCTCGGTAAAGAAAAGCGTTAGAGATGATAACCCCACTTTTGCGGATGTTAGAAACAGTATGCTTAACATTTACAATAGCAGTGGTGAAATATTATGGAAAAAAACTGCAGATGGTATCCCGGAAGTTAAAAGCGATATTTTGTTTAATTGGGGCGTGAAGAAAAGATATCTTAATATAATTGATCTCGATTCCAATGGAAAAAATGAAGTGCTGATATCTGGTGATTTATACAACAAAGGTTACTTCCAAGCTGATTCATTATATTGTTATGAATCTGACGGCAGTCTGCGCTGGGTTATTGGACCGGAAAAAATATCATTTCCTTATGTTCCCCAATGGAAACGAACAACATGGCACATAAGAGATTTTTTCACAATAAAAACAAATAAACAAAACAGATTGTTTGTTATTGCCAATGATGCAGTGTATGCTATGACAATAATATCTGAGATCGATCCCCAAAGTGGAAAAGTTTTAGCATCGCTTTATCATTCCGGTTGGTTTATGACAGACTTACCTTATGATGTTGATAAAGACGGCAGTGATGAAATCTTTATCGGTGCAACCAGTAATGATTATCAAAAACCAGTTTTAATTGTATTGAAGCCTGGAGAGTTAAGCGGTGTTCTGGATAAAACTGCGTTCTTCAATACGGATAAAATTACAAAAGGTAATCCCCTGTATTATATGCTTTTCCCCGTTTCTAATTTTGGGAAATATCTTTCGAAATCAAACAGCTATGATATTTATATGATTCATAAAACTGATCGAGGCATTTGCTTAGAATCTGAAGAATCCTATTCAGGTGGGCAATTGGGTTTAGTCTTTAATTTTGATAAAGAGATGAGCGTTATTAATGTAATACCAACTAATCCATACCAAAAACAATACGAGGATTTATATAAGAAAGGAATATTTAAACAGCCTTTAGATTCAGCTTATTGGAAAGCAATAAAAGATTCGGTTCTCTATTGGCACGGAGACAAGTTTGTTAATTACCCAACAAAGAATAAGTACTGGAATCAAAAGTAGAAAGACGGTTACAAGTTTAAAGTTGTTAGGTTTAAAGTTGAAAGTTAAAAGGTGTGAAGGTTTTGTTTGATCTTGTTCTTATTCTTAATCTTGTTCATTTCAGGAAATAGCTTCTTCCCTAAACGTATATTGAATTTTAGGAAATGAATAAATAAGTTGTTGAGAGAATAAAACAGATCAATTGATGGAACAGACAATATCATTAGACCAAATGCTCGATAATATCTCGAAGATGCCGGTTGATGAATAATTGATGCTTGCCCCAATGGTTTTTGATCGGGGTTTGGATCGGTGGTGAATGATTTTTGCACAAATTTTGAAATTATCTTTAGTGTGGTTATTTTGCTAGCGGCTTATGTTGTTGGAATACAAAAATAAATGCCGACTTTGTTAGTCAAAAACGGTTTCAAATTTTTCTTTTATGCGAATGAACATTTGCCCAGACACGTTCATGTTCTAAAAGGTAACAATTACGCCAAAATAGAGCTTGAAAGTATGAGGATTATTGAAAATTACTTTGGCAAATCTGAATTGAAAAAGGTTATAACAATAGCTCAAGATTATAATGAATTTTTTATGAGGAAGTGGGATGAATACTTTAAAAGGTAAAAGAGTTTCGTTTGATAATGATTATCTAAAAGTTGAATTGGAAGATGGAAGAATAATAGCTACTCCTCTAGATTGGTACCCGGAATTAAAAAATGCTACGGTAGAACAAATAGAGAACTATAGCTTCATTTGTAGAAAAACCGGTATTGAATGGCTCAAACTTGATTATCATCTTAGTATTGAGGCAATGATTGAAGGTAAATTTATCAAGAAAAAAATTGGGAGACGGAAAAGATCATTCAGTGTCATTCAATAGTTACGTCCCCTTCTTTAGAATTAGAAGATATAAAATTGACTTTTGGCTGCATTTCTATGTTAGGAACAAAATATCGTTTTAACTCATTGCAAGAAAATTAACTCCCTAACAAAAAACCTCTCAAAGTTTGATTAACAGCCGTCCCTTCTGCATGCCTATCCTACGGATTAACATACTTAAAAAATTTCTAAAAATATTTTTCCGCAAAAGAGGGGGATTGGGGGAATAATAACTCTATATACCAAAACCAAAAAAGGAGTTATTATGTTTCAAAGAATTAGAAAGCCTGCAGTGTATCTCCTACTTTTTGCCGCTATTTCATTCTCAGCTTGTAGCACAGCTGTTCAAATTACTACTGAACCAACCGGTGCTGATGTTGAGTTGAACGGACAAGTTAAGGGTAAAACTCCAC
>CAZQQC010000156.1:0-5520 GCA_964595365.1 uncultured Melioribacter sp. | reverse complement strand
ATTTTTAAGTTTGTTTGTTTGTTTCGCCAACTCATTAAACCCGATTTCAACTAATCCGTTGTAACCATAAGTATTGTCGTAGCCTGTCCGCTGATTAAACTTTACGTAAGCGCTGTCGTACGGATAGCCCGAAACGACCATCGTGTAGCATTCATTTATTAAAGAATCTTTTTGATTGTAAATTTCTTTGAACTCAACCCTATCTTTCCACCAAAATTTGTCTTTGTTGGCGTTGAAATATTCCAAAACTTTTGCGCTGTCGGTCGAAATTTTCGACCAGACTTCCTGGTCCAAAATTTTGAAGAGATATATTCCTTTTCTATATTCATCAAGAAGTTTAGCAAATTCAGAATCATCCTTATCATAAACAAGGGCTTTTTCGTTCAGCAATGCCTGGCTGGAATAATCATCAATACCTTCGGTGAGTATTTTATCGTCGATTTTCCTTTTGAGAAAATTCGCACGTTTGCCCAATGCCACAAACAAACTATCTGCTATATACGGTTTGGTACCGATAGTAAAAACTGTGTCGTTACCGGTTTGCTTCTGTAGATTGCTTTTAAAATAATCCGGACCAATTTTAGTTGTATCAGCCATGGCTAGAATTTTATTATAAGTACCTTCGTTCAGTTTGTACTTCAACTCGGTCTTCAGTTTTGCAATCAACATTTCAAAATCTTCTTTGTAGCCGATTCTTCTGTAAATGTTTTTTAACTCTTCTTTATTTTGCTCATAAGCCGGATACGGTGTTTCGTCTGTAACGGTCATTAAATGAAAACCGTCGGGTCCTTTCACAATCGGGGAAAGTTCGCCTTTCTTCAGTTTGAATACGGCTTCATCAAATATTCTTGGGATTCTGCCCCTTTCGATAAATCCTATATCACCCTGCTTATTTGCCGTAGATTTATCTTTGGAATTGTTCAACGCCAGCAGTCCAAAATCTGCACCGTTTTTTATTTTTTCTTGAATCTCTTGAATTTCATGAAGAGCTTTAGCGGTATCAACTCCGGTAGAATCTCCAAAAGGTATTAAGATGTGAGAAATTCTAATTGAAACTCTACGCGGATGTTTTTCGGTAACTTTGAGAATGTGATAACCCCATGGCGACTTAATTAATTCTGGATAGATATGACCCTGTTCGGTTGAATAAGCAGCATCTTCGAGCACACGACTGTTAACCAACCCTGCGGTAAAATAGTAAACATCTCCGCCAAAATTTTTTGTATAAGTATCAACCGAATATTTCCTGGCTAATTCTGCAAAGTCTTCGCCATTATTAATTCTTTTGATCAGATCATTCCCCAATTCTTGAATTTGTTTTTCGTTATTAGTGGAATCCGGTCGAAGAAAAATATGACTTGCCCGGTATTCGGTTTTTCTTCTTTCATACAATTTACGTTGATTCGGTTCATATAGTAGATTTTCGAGAAGAAGCGTTGTTCCAATGTTCAGTTTATAATCATTATATTCCTTCTGCATATCTTTATCTTGAGGGTAACCGCGTACTTCCGCGTCACGCAGTTTCATTCTATAAGTAACATACAAATCCAGAAAATTTTTGTAAGCATCGATTGAATCTTTTCTCGCTTTCTCTATGCTTCCAGAATTGTTAGCGTAAGCTTTTTCGAACTCATCCATATAAATTTTATGATCGCCAAATTGTGCAACAACTATTTTGGATTGTTCCGGGGTGCATGAAACAAGGGCAATTAAAGGAAGGGATAATAGAAAAAGTGCTCCTCTGCACATTAAAGACCTCCATTTTACATAAATTAGGTTTGCTATTTTACCCATTGAGAGTTTGAAAATCAATGAATGAATTTCAAGCGCGGCCATCTACCTATCCGCATTTACCGGAAAGGGTTTAGTATTCCTTTCCCAAAATGTTGTATACTCATACCCCTGAATTCGAGTATCGGTTCCAGCCAACGCAATTCGTTTTTCGGATAGACATGCATAATACTTATCTACCTCTACACCCAAATATTTCCTCCCCAGCTTCTTTGCAACAACAGATGTTGTACCGGAACCGAGGAACGGATCGAACACAACATCACCTTTGTTCGAACTCGCCAGTACTAATTTGGCAATTAATTTCTCGGGTTTCTGTGTCGGATGTTCTGTGTTTTCGGACATAGACCAGAAGGGAACAGAAATATCATTCCAAAAATTTGAGGAAAATGTTAATCTGTACACACCATGATGATTAGACCGCCAATCCTTCGGCTTATTGTTTACATCGCGATAAGGTGCTAAGACTCTTCTCATTAATTTCACTTCATCTGCTTTGAACGTGAACTTGTTTGACACAGTGCAGAACCAAATATCTTCGGAAGCATTTTTCCAATTTTGAGTTGCACCTCTTCCCTTTTCTCTTTCCCACGTGATTCTATTTTTGAGTTTGAAATGTTTTTTTAGAACGGAAGAAATCGAAATAGATGTATACCAGTCACCGCAAAAATAAATCGTTGCCGTCGGTTTCAGAATCCTCTTCAGCTTAATTACAAAACTTTCGATCCATCCTGAATATTCATAAACCGGTTTCTGCCTGAATGTCAGCTTATTAAAAGTTTTGGGTAAATTGTAAGGCGGATCAATTATCAATAGGTCAACAAATTTTGCCGGAAGAAATTCAATAGCCTTAAACAAATTTTGATTAATAGTTTTATTAAGCACATCTTTCACACTAACCGGAGAATTAAGTTTAATAAGATTTTGGGAATAAAACGAAATTTCTTTTGGAGTAAGAAGAATTGTTTTATTAAGGGTCGAGCGGTTTTTCAATTTCATTCGAGTAAAATTTATTTTTCCGGAAAGTTTATTTTGCAATGGTACCGGCATTTATCGATTCATCTATTTCTATAATCTTAACTTTTCCTTCTTCGGTTGAATCAACTGCCAAAATCATTCCCTGTGATTCCATGCCGAAAAGTTTTACCGGCTTGAGGTTTGCAACAACTAAAACTTTTTTCCCTATCAGTTCTTCAGGGCTGTAACTTTTGGCAATTCCGGCAACAATTTGACGTTTCTCGCCGCCAAGATCAATCTGCAGTTTAAGAAGCTTATCGCTTTTCTTAACATTTTCTGCAGCTACAATTCTGGCAACTTTCATCTTTATTCTTTTGAATTCATCTATTGTTATTTCTTCATCTTTTGCCATAGTTGCAGCGGAAGCGAAACCGAGTTTACTTACGAGCCCGTCAATAACTTTATCCTCAATCTTATTGAAAAGGATTTCAGCTTCGTTGAGCTTGTGTCCTACCGGTAAATTTACATTTCCGCATTTTGACCATTCGACCGGTCGTGTGTTCAGCATTTTGAAAATCTTAACACTTGAAAATGGAATAACCGGTTCAAAAACCTCTGCCAGAGTAAAAATAGCATTGAGACAAATATTGATTGTAGTTCCACAATGCTCTTTGTTTTTCTTAACACTCACCCATGGTTCGGAATCGTTAAAGTATTTGTTTCCGGCACGCGCAAGATTCATCATTTCGAAAACCGCATCTTTTATTTTGTACTGTTCAATCAATTCAGAAATTGTCTGCGGGTACTGCTTTATTGTTTCCAGCATTTCTTCATCTATCTTTTTCAGCCTGCCGCGTTTGGGTATATTTCCATTAAAATGTTTGTGCGTAAAAGTGAAAGTTCGATTGACAAAGTTTCCTAAAATATCTGCAAGCTCGCCGTTAGTTCTGCCTTGAAATTCTTTCCAGTAGAAATCGGTATCTTTCGATTCAGGAAGATTAGCAGCTAAAGTGTAACGCAAAGTATCTGCGGGAAATAATTCGATAAATTCATCCACATCAATTCCCCAGCCGCGGGACTTCGAAAATTTTTTTCCTTCAAAATTGAGGAACTCATTTGCAGGAACATTTTGAGGAAGAACATATTTGTCAGAACTGCAATCGTTCCATGCCATCAATATCGCTGGAAAAATAATTGTGTGAAACACCACATTATCTTTGCCGATGAATGCAATATACTTTGTGTCCGGACCCTGCCAGTATTTTTTCCAGAGATCGGGTTCGCCTCTTTGTTGCGACAATTCTTTAGTAGCAGATATGTAACCTAAGACAGCTTCAAACCAAACGTACAGCACTTTGTTCTGAACATTGTCTAGCGGAACTTTAATTCCCCAGTCAAGATCGCGCGTTATTGCACGGTCTTTCAATCCGTCGTTGAACCATCCTTTGCAGTATTGCAGAACATTATCTTTCCAGCCGAACTTCTTATTTGTCTCATCAACATATTTAATCAATCTATCCTGAAACTTTCCCAACGGGAAATACCAATGTGAAGTTTCTTTAAGTAAGGGAGTTTCGCCGCTGATTTTGCTTTTAGGATTTTTCAATTCTGAAGGATCGTAAAGCGAGCCGCATTTTTCGCATTCGTCGCTGCGCGCTTCTTCGTTTCCGCAACGGGGGCAGGTGCCTTCAACATATCTATCCGGCAAAAACATTTTAGCCTTTTCATCGTAAAACTGCATCGATTTTTTTTCGACGAGCAAACCTTCGTCATAATACTTCTTAAAAAATTCCTGCCCGGTTTCATGATGTACCGGCATACTTGTGCGGGAATAGATGTCGAAGCTCATCCCGAACTTTTCGAATGCTCTTTTGTTTGCATTGTGATAACGATCTATAATTTCTTTCGGTGTCACTTTTTCTTTATCTGCCGTAATTGTAATAGGCACACCGTGTTCGTCGGAACCGCAGACATAAATTACGTCGTCGCCTCTCAATCTTTTGTAGCGGACATAAATATCGGCAGGCAAGTAAGCACCGCTAAGATGACCGAGATGAATGTTACCGTTAGCATACGGCAATGCAGACGAGACAAGAATTTTTTCTTTGGGCAAAATTTGCTCGAAATTTATTTTTAATTGAGGGCAAATATAATAAAAATATTTTCAAGCTTACTTTCGACAGAACAAACAAGCTTTTTTGCAAACCGGCATTCCACAGTTTTGCATCATGCAATCTAAAAGGAAGCAATGTTATTACATATTCCAAAATTCAAGCAGCTTATAAATTAACACTGCAGGCCAGAAGAGAGCTTTAAAAAATCCAAGCACACCAATCCAGAATGAAGAAGCATGACTAATAAAATAGATTGCAGCACCAATGAATGCTAATCCGTAAACACCGCTTGAAATACCGGGACTGCCCATTTGTCGTATACTATTATTCTTCTTTTCAGTCGGGTTTTTACCATAGTCCATATTATTCTCCTGCTTGTAATTTTACTCTACAATTAATAGAGGGCTAAACCAAAAAAATAAAACTATACAGAAAAATTTTATGTTAAATTAGAACTTTGTTATGCTTCCAACCCTTTGTACATATCTTCAATCAAATCTTTGTAGCGTTCTTCAATAACTTTTCTTTTTACTTTGAGCGATGGTGTTAGTTCACCGGTTTCGATTGTAAATGGTTTATCAAGAATTGCAAATTTGCGGATGCGTTCAAAGTTCGCAAGCTTTTTCTGAAACTGATCGAGTTCTTTATCGAGCAGTTC
>CAZQQC010000155.1:0-5542 GCA_964595365.1 uncultured Melioribacter sp. | reverse complement strand
GAAAGGGGTTAATATGTCAAAGACATTCGAAATTATTGAACGGGTTGGAATTTCCAGCGAAGGTATTTCGGAGGCTGTCAAAGAAGTTGTTTCGGAGGCGAATTCTGAAAAGAAAGTCGGCTGGTTTGAAGTAATTGAACAGCGCGGCAGATTAACCACGGATGGAAAGATTGAATTCCAGGTCAAAGTTCGAATCGGTAGAAAATTTAAAGATTAAGAAAGGAGTTTAAGATGTCTGTAAAAGTTGGCGATACTGCACCCGATTTTACATTACGAAATACAAATAATGAAGCCGTATCTCTCGGTAGTTTCAAGGGCAAGAGTAATGTTGTAATACTTTTTTTCCCTGCCGTTGGCACCACTGTTTGTGAAAAAGAATTATGTTCAACAAGAGACAGCATGAAGGACTATGAAAATCTTAATGCTCAAGTCCTAGCAATTAGTGTCGATAGTCCGTTTGCTCAAAAAATGTGGGTCGATAGGCACCAATTTAATTTTCCTCTCTTGAGCGATTTCAACAAAGAAGTTGCACCAAAGTATGGAGCGTTTTATGATTTGTGGTTGGCGGGCAAGTGGGATATGAAAGGCGTTGCCAAAAGATCGGCTTTTGTTGTTGACAAAAGAGGAGTAATTCAATACGCTGAAGTGTTGGAGAATGCAGGCGAAGAACCGAATTACAATTCCATTCAATCGGTTCTTAAAAAATTATCATAATGTGTGCTTTGCTTATAAAAACTGCCTCAAAAGTAATTATTTTTTTGAAAATAGAACGCGAATAACAATAGCGCTGATTCGAAAAGACCCCCGTAGATTTTTTTTTGAGAAATTACTTATGAGGCAGTATTATTCTTTTTTGTAGATAAACGGGACTGCATTTCCTCTTCGTGTGTTTAGCAGTAAAATTTATTGGAGAATAAAAATGTTAGAAGCCGGCAAGAAAGCTCCTCTCTTTACTTTGCATGATGAAAATAATAAAAAGGTATCGCTTTCCGATTTCCGGGGAAAGAAGGTTGTTCTTTACTTTTATCCGAAAGACATGACTTCCGGTTGCACACAGGAAGCATGCGATTTCAGAGATAGTTTTCAGAACTTTCAAAAATCAAAAGCGGTAATTTTGGGTGTCAGTATCGATTCACCGGAGTCGCATAAGAAATTTATCGACAAGTTCGAACTGCCTTTTATGTTGCTAAGTGATCTTGATAAAAAAGTTGTACGGAAATACGGAGTATGGAAAGAAAAAAATATGTACGGCAGAAAATATATGGGGATAGAACGCACTACATTTGTTATTGATGAAGAAGGTATTATTAAAAATATTTTCTCTAAGGTTAAAGTCTCCGGTCATGCAGATGAAGTAATGAAATCGTTGGGAGAAATATAAAAGATGGTTTTTGTTACGCGCAGGGAAATATTCAGCGCTTCACACCGTTTGTTCAATGAAAAGTTTACAGATGAAGAAAATGAACGAATATTTGGCAAGTGCAATAATCTAAACGGGCATGGTCACAATTACGTTTTGGAGGTTGTTGTAGCCGGCGAAATCAACCCTTCCACAGGATACGTTCTTGATCTAAAAATCTTGAAAAATATTATCCGCAAAAAAGTTATTGGTAAAGTTGATCATAAAAATCTTAATCTTGATGTAGATTTCTTGAAAGATAAAATTCCTACTGCCGAAAACATAGCCGTTGGAATATGGAATCAACTGGAAGATAAAATACCATCAGGCAAACTTTATTCTGTTAAGATTTACGAAACAGAAAATAACTATGTAGAATATAGAGGAAAGGTGTAACTGTGAATTACGATGTTCTCGAAAAATATATACGCAGCCTGATTGAAGAGGTTGGCGAAGATCCGGAAAGAGAAGGTCTAAAAAAAACGCCTCATAGAGTTGCTAAAGCTTATGAATTTCTAACGCAGGGTTACCGCAAAGATATTAAGCAAGTTTTCAACTGTGCGGTATTCAACGAAAAGTATGATGAGATGGTGATAGTGAAAGATATCGATTTTTATAGTATGTGCGAGCATCATCTTCTACCATTCTATGGAAAAGTTCATATTGCTTATATCCCGGACGGAAAAATTGTTGGACTCAGCAAAATTCCCCGCATCGTTGATGTATTTGCAAGAAGATTACAGGTACAGGAAAGAATGACCCAAGAAATTTGTGATACTCTGGAAGAACATTTAACGCCCCGTGGAGTTGCTGTTGTTGTGGAAGCATATCATATGTGTATGATGATGAGAGGTGTACAAAAACAAAATTCGATTACAACGACAAGTGCAATGCATGGAATTTTCAAAGAAGATGCACGAACGAGATCTGAATTCCTGAATCTCATTTCACAAAAGACAATTTGATGAAAGAAAAAAAGAAAATTGTTTGGATCACCGGTGCAAGTTCCGGAATCGGCAAGGCGCTTGCAACGGAATTCGTTAAGAACGGAATTAATGTTGTAGGAACTGCGAGAAGAATTGATCTGCTTGAAAAAATTAAGCAAGAACTAGACGGATCTCCCGGATTTTTCGAACCGTACAAATTAGACATAACCGAACCCGATTTCATCGACGGCTTTTATGCAAAAATATCGGAAAATTTTTTTGTTGAGTGTTTGATTAATAATGCGGGAACCACTTCTTTTAAACAAGCTGTGGAAAATTCGTTCGAAGAAATTCGGGAAATTATTGAGGTAAACCTTCTCGGCTCAATTTATGCTATTAAAAAAGTTCTTCCTCGGATGATTGAGAATCAGACCGGCACAATCATTAATATTTTATCTGCTGTAACTCAGAAAATTTTTATTGAGAGCAGCGCTTACTCTGCATCGAAGAGTGGATTACACGCCTACGCTAAAGTTCTGCGTGAAGAATTAAGAGATAAAAATATTCGCGTCATAAATATTTCTCCAGGTGCAACTATAACCGGAATTTGGCACCCAAAGGTACTTGGCAAATATGCAAATAGAATGATGAGAACGGAAGGTATTGCTAATATGATTTACCGCGTCTATTCGGAGAACAGTAATCTGGTAGCAGAAGAAATTGTATTACGCCCCCTTACGGGTGATTTATGAAAAAGCCCCTTCACCGCTCCCTTCGAGGCGGGGCAGGTATCGGGGCTTTTTGTTTTCGTGATTAGAAATTATTATTTGATTCCGGCGGGTTACATGTCTGCTCTATGTTTGCCCGGCATTCTGTCTTTCATGTGTTCCATCATTCTTTCTTTTATAAATCCACCACAACCACGCTTTTCAAAATGTTTCGCGAAAATTGTTTTTTGATTATTATCCAGTAACTTATAAACATTCAGGAAATGTTGAACAGCAGAATGTTTCAGGTCGCCCTGGAGTTTACTATTCTCATCCGTCAACTGAAATATCTTGGCTTCATCGATGTTGTTCTGTGAAATCATTTTGCGTAGCTCGAGACGGTTCTTTTGAATTTTCGCTCGAATATCGATAGCGTCTTTCTGATGCTGATAACGCAACTCCTGAATTTGCTTTTCCTGGTCGGGTGTTAATTTGAGAAGTTCTTTTAGTTGTTGATGTCCCGCGCGCGATTCCCTATCCATTCCACTTTCGCCGTGCTGGGCATAAAGCGCAACACTGAAGAATATTACAGCTGTCAAAATTAAAGATACGTACTTTTTCATTTTATTTATCTCTCGTTTTATGAATGAATATTTTCTTTTTGTTAATTTGACATCGACAAAAAGTGACAGGTTTAAATTTTACGCTTAAACTTTTTTCTTTGTAGTGCTGTCCATAAATTGAATAATTTAAGGTATGCAAGCTGATACCGATTTTGAATTAGTGAAAAACTTTTTGAACGGTGATGAGACCGCATTTAATTCAATTGTTAGAAAGTACCAGAAGAAAATTTACTGGCATGCGCGCCAGATGGTGGGTAATCATTTGGATGCCGACGAGGTGACTCAAGAAGTATTAATTGTTATTTACAAAAAGTTGAGGACTTTCAATTTCAATTCTTCTCTTTATACATGGATTTACAAAATTATAAGCACAAGAAGTCTGAATCAATTGAGGAAACGCCAGGTTAAAAAATTCTTTTTCATTGATGACGAAGAAAATGAAATTGAACTTAGGGATAAGAAAGATATTATCGAAGATATTGCTAATAGGGAAAAACTGGAAAAAGTGAATAGAGTGTTGCAAAAACTACCGCCGAAACAAAGACAAATATTCATACTAAGAAATTTTGAACAGCTGTCTTATGAAGAAATTGCAGAGATTACGGGCAAGAGTGTTGGCGGGCTGAAAGCGAATTACTTCCACGCTCTAAAAAAAATTATGGAGTTAGTAAATGAAAATGAGTAAAGAAAAAATTCTCAGATATCTTGCCGATGATATGGGTGAAAGTGAAAAAATGATTTTCGAGGAAGAACTTTTGAAATCGCCCAACTTAAAAAATCAACTTGCAGATATTCGAAACGGTTTTTACAATCTGAAAGCTGATGCTGAAATGCTGGATGAAAGATATTTCAACAATTTATTGCCAAGCGTTCGACAAAGATTTATAACAAAACGCAAACCTGTATTCGTTAAAAGAATTTATTATTTAGTTCCTTACACTGGCGCTGCCATTATCGGATTGTTGTTTTTGTTTAAGCCGACATATAATTTTGATTACGAGTATAAAGATTTAGCGGGCAAGGTTGTTAATAACATGACGGATAAGGATGTAGCCACAAAGTTTTTCGACGAGCTGGATTCAGAGTCTGTCTACCCGGAAACAGCTGATGACAATAACTCTCTGAGTTCTCTGATACCATCTAACTTAGATGTTAATAGTGAAACCACTTCCCGAATTCTGGAGGGAACTGTTATAGATGAGTACGGCAATTTATATAGTTACTCAAATGAACAGCTAAAAACAATTGCAGCCAATCTTGATAAGTTCAATATCAAATAGGTGAACAAATGAAAAAAATGTTACTGATAATGTGTATTATAATTTTCTCGATTTCATTTTTAAATGCTCAAATAAGGCAGAGAGAAAATAGCGACATAAAGCCTCTTCAGCAAATTGAAGAATGGGAAAAAATGAAACTGATACATGTTCTTGATATCGGCGAAGAAACTTCGGTTCGATTTTTTGCCAGAAGAAACGAGCATCAGAAACACGTGAGAGAAATTCTCGATCAGAGAAACCAATTAACTCAGGAAATCGAAAATGAAATTAAGGATGGTGCAAAAGTTCCGGATGCAGTTTATCAAGATCAAGTGAATAAGATGATAGAATTGGAAGCACGCATATTGAAAGAAAGAGAAAAATTTATCAAATCATTAAACGATATTCTCACTCCGGAACAAATTGCTAGACTAACAGTTTTCGAAATTCGATTTAGAAAAGAAATCCGCAACCGAATAATGGAACGCAGTAGAAATCACCCTCAGGATTAAGAGGAAAGCTCGCTTCTGCAAATTTGCATTTTGTTGAGTTGACTAATATTTTTACTCACAATTTTTGCGGAAGTGGTGAAATTGGTATACACGCTACTTTGAGGGGGTAGTGCCCG
>CAZQQC010000154.1:0-5849 GCA_964595365.1 uncultured Melioribacter sp. | reverse complement strand
GTATACTTGTTGTATCCGGTGATGTTATTGTCGTTGTTGTCCACGTCATTTCACGCGGGTCTTTAAATGGTTTCTGGTTTGGGCCTGTGCCGCTATCTTTACAGCTAATTATTAATCCTAAAAATAAAACTGCAATGCTCGTGGTTCTCACTTTTTCGCTCCATAATTTCAAGTTCCTAAGAAATGTAAACAGATTTTTTCAATTGCACATTAGTATAACTACTAAAAATTTTCACCTTTTTACCATCATTTCATCAAAAACCTTAGTAGTTCTACTAAACTATTTTGGGCAGCCGCTATAATTAAGTTTCTAATCTCAAAATAAAATGCCCGGTAGTTTTCAGTTGAAGGCTATTGCTAGCAATGCTAAAAAATAAATTCAGATAAAGTGGCAAAATCTTAATTCACATCGTCAATCCGGCAGACAGTTCTAAATTGGCAGAAGCGACAAACTTTGTTTTCTCTCTCTTCCAGTTTCGACAAATGGAATTTCCCTTCCGTTATCGACCGAACGGAATTCTTTATGTGTTCGATCGATCTGCCAATTAACTGTTCGATCGATTGGATTTCGTCATTCTTCTTTGACGAAGCTACTTTATTTTTTCCGAAATCATCAATGGCATATTTCAAAGAATAGATGAACATTTCATTTGGCGAATAATTGCCGCCAAACTTTTTACTCAACAGTTTGCTTGCGGCGTAGAGATAAACCGGAAGCTGCAGTGAAATGCCGCTCTTGAGTTCGTCAAATGTCGGCTTGGCACCGCTCAATTTATAATCGACAATGTTGAAAGATTTCAGTTTCTCGTTTACTTCTATTCTATCGATCTTCCCGCAGAGTTTGATGCCGTCGATTAAAATTGGGTCCGGATCGCTCAGGATTTTATCCGCTTCGTTTTCTTTCAAACGACCGAAACCGACTTCGAAAAATTCGGGAATAAAATCTTTGCTGCCGTTTCTTTCTGCTTCTAAAAAGCGGAAGAGAATTGATTCTTTTCTATTGCCACCTATACCAAGAATTTTTTCTTTTTCATAAAATGTTGCCGGCGATTTAAACGCGGTAGTTTGAAGCAGATCCTCTGCAATTTCGAAAATTATTTTTTCGGCTTGCTTAAATTTTTCATCTTCGCAGCCGACCAACCGGATGTTCTTTTCCCCGAGCGTTGTGTAAAATTCATAAAGAATAGAATGTAAAAGCCGCCCCATTTCAATTGCTTCGATATCCTCGGTCGGTTCTTGAACCGGTTCGATGCCAAGCACACGTTCGATAAAAAATTTGAACGGACATTTTGCGTAGGTCTCAAGCTGCGAAACCGAGTATTGCCTGCTGCCGAATGATTGAAGTTTTCCTGCATGTCCGGTAAGATCTGTAAGTTTATCAAGGAATTGTTTATCGGTTCCGTCATAGTCTCCGGCTAAAATATTTCCCGTGTAAACAGAATCACAGAACGGATCGTTGCTTCGTATCCTATCGATCACAAGAGCTTTTGAAATTGCAGCCGCAATCAATGGCATGAACGCCGGGGCAAACTCCGAACTCTGTTCCGCCGAAGCAAATTGTTCGTGCCCGAAATAAATCTGTAATTCTTCATTCGAAAAAATTAAATCCCTGTACCCGGTTTCATCTATCCGCTCGACTTCAAAAATATTTTCAAAATCTTTCAAGAAAGTTGAAGTAACTGTTTCTCTTCCGGCTTCATTTTTAAAGAAAGAAAGGTACAACCGCTTGTTCCATGAACAGAGCGATTGATAGAACCGGTATCGTTCTTCGGTTTGATGTATAAAAGACTGTTTCTTAAACGAGCCCGAGAAAAATATTTCCGGATCGTATCTTGTCGGAAGATCGCCGTCGCACAGTCCGCCTATGAAAAGATAATCGTACTTCAGTCCCCGTATTTCATCGAGGTTGGTTACCTGCACACCATAGTTAGATTTTTCTTTCACATTGAACCTTGCCCAGCCGCAAGCTGTTCGTATCTGATCCATGAAATAACTTAAAGGAAATTTTTTTTCAATTCCGAGTTCTTCAACCAGCAGCTGAAATATTTCGGAAACGGTTTCGATGAAATCCGTGAACGCTCTTACATTGCTTTCCTGTTCGGCTTCCGTATGAAGAAGCTTAAACGGAATTCTGGATTTGACGACAAAATTTTTCAATTGGTCTAAAAAATCCGTAATCGTCATCCTGCCGCTAAAAACTTTTAAGCTCTCCATCAACTCAGAAATATCTTCTTTTGCCTTTGTGTAAGACCGGTGTTTATCTGCAATCCTCTCTTCATCATCATCGCCAAAACGACGGAGATTACAGATAGCATCGCTTAACATGTTGATCCAGTTTTCCTTACCAGAAACAATGTTAAGCTCCGATGAAACCAGGTAAAGGTTGGACATATCGATAGTGGATGAATCGACAAAGCCGCTGCCGAGTGCTCTGAAAATATTTTTGAAATAGAAATCATTCTCGGCAATTTCCAAAAAATTAACCAGTGCTGTAACGGGATTAGAATTATCGAGCGGAGTTCTGTCGGTCAAATTGAACGGTAGACCGAACTTGTTAAAGACATCTTTAACAATTGAAGAATAATTTTGAATCAAGTTGAAGACGACACAAATTGTATTCGGTTCAACTTTCTCTTCTATCACCAACTTCTTGATGGTTTTGGCAATTAATTCAACCTCATCGTTTCTATCAAACGCTTCAATCCTAAAAATTTTATATCTGCTTTCTTTTTTTTGTCTGGAATTTTCATGTAGGAAAAGTTTTTCTCTCATCAGAATAGCAATCTTGTTCATCTCAGCCTGTGATCTATCTTCAATTTTTCTGAAACCTGCTTTTCCCAATCTTTCGTAACATCGATCGAGATGAGCGAATAAAAGTTTGTTGCGGGCGTAGTAATCAAAATTGATAAAAGTCTGTACAGCGGTGACAATAGAAATTCTCCGGAGAATTTCTATTTCCGGATTGGAAAATTCGCTGAACCCGTTAAGTATAACTAGATCCACTTCAGGATAATTTTTCTTGAACACCTTTCGGAATGAAGTTTCATCAATTTGCATGAGGTTCGAGTAAACATCGCCTATTTCATAAGCATTAAGACTCAAACATTTTTTTTGGTACACTTCATAAATATCGGCAATATCAAGGGCTTTCAGTTTTTCAAATGCTTCAAGTCCGGCAGCTTCTTTACGCAATACATCCGGCGTAATGCCGCTTCTGTTATATTCGGAAATTACGCTGCGGATTCTATCAAGTGTACCAAACGGAATTTCGTTTTTGTACAGAGAGAAATACCGCGGTTTTATTTCGGAAACGCTCTGCTTAATAAAAACTGTTGATGCTGCTTCACTTAGCTGCCTGAAGGTTTTCAATTCGTCCAGAAGTTTTGTTGAAAGCGTGCCAAGAGTTTCAATGTTCAATGCGAAAGCAGCGCGGTTCGGCATAGCAGAAATTATTTCTTTCTTCAGGTTACGGACTTTCCGGTTAGTAGGCACAATCAGAAGCAATTCGTTTGCCGTTCCCAATTCAATTTTTTGATTGATTAAAAAATCGACATCAACCGAAGTGACATTTTCACGCGATAGAATCATTTCTTCAGCAGTAAATTTTTGTAAGACGAACGGATTTGCTTCGTTGAGTCGAGACCTAAAATTTTGACAATCTCATTAAATCTTTTTGCTGCATCCGTTCTGTTTCCGGTCAATAACGTTTCCAGTTCCAAAAACTTTCCCAGATCTTTTACAGTATCCAGATGAACTCTGGTATCATTGTAAAACCAATATTTTCTTTCTTTGATTACAACGGCTTCAACTTCAAAAATCCCCTTGAGATATTTTTCCGGATTTTTTGCATTCAATTTCATCAGTTCGTAATTGCTCCACCGTTTTCCATTTTCGTCGCGAAAATATTTTATCAAAGTGTAGTTGCCGTTTTCAATTCGAAGTTTCAACAAACCGTTTTTTGTTTTATAGTAAACATCTTTCTGCTTCAGAATTCCCACGTAATCGGCACCAATTTGTTTCAATGCGGAAACAAATTTTCTATGAGAATCCACTTTGATTTTCAATTCTAAATTTAATGCCATAAGTAAAACCTTTTCAGTATACTAATTGTTTAATAGTAGAAAAAATTGTTTGTAAAATTTGAGTAAATTTTAACCGGTTGATTTTTAACATAATAACTACAATCTTTAATAAGAAGGTTAGCAAAAGGAATTGTAAGATGAAAGTGCTAATGATGTTTCTGATTTTATTGCCGTTCTGTTTTGCAAAAGCTCAGAAAATTGGAGAACTGGCGCCGGAAAAACCGCCTGAAGTATTTCCTCCGAACATGTGGGGAGTAGATCTGATGTTCGGCGAAGGCGGATTTGGCCTAGGTACCTTTTACAGAAAATCTTTCTGGAAAGACCTTACAGGGTTTGTCGATTTCTCTATTTCGGAATTGAAGGATGCAAGAGAAATTCAGTACATAGACTACTTCGGAAATACTTTCACGCCCGATAAAGTTAATCGCGCATTCTTGTTTCCGCTAAACTTTGGCGCACAGTTCAGATTATTTTCCGAAGCGCTTACCGATAACCTGCGTCCTTATATTAGTGTGGGAGTAGGACCAACGGTAATTGTTACAACGCCTTATAATCAAGAATTCTTTTCTGCGTTCAAATATGCAAGGGCACATTACGCTGCCGCAGGATATATCGGCTTGGGCGCCAATTTTGGAATAAGCAAAACAAATCTTGTTGGCTTAAATGTTAGGTACTTATACGCCCACGTCTTCGGTAAAGGAATCGAAAATCTGACAAACCAATTTAGAACCGATGTCGGTCAGCTCTACATCACATTGAACCTTGGAATAATGTACTGATATGGCAGACTCCTTCAGTGGATTTAACAAAGAGTTGTTCAAATTCTTAAAAGACCTCGACAAGAATAATTCGGTCGCATGGTTCCACAAAAATTACGGGCGTTATCAAAATTATTTGGTTGAACCGGCAAAAAGTTTTATTACCGAACTCGCCCCTTTCTTAAACAGATTGAATCCGGCAATCCGTACAGAACCGAAATTCAACGAAACAATTATGCGGCTTAACAAAGACATGCGTTTTGCCAAAGGCGACCCATACAGAGCTTTTTTGTTAATTCATTTCGGAAGATTCAAACTCGACAGCGAGTTTTACATTTTCTTTGAACCACCCTTGACGGCAGGCGTACCGCACAATTTTTCGATGGGAATTTTTATCAATCGTTCTGAAAAAGAAAAACTTTATTTCAGACAGAACCAGATCAAGTTCAAGAAAGAAATTATTGAAGTCTGCAAGAAGTACAAGATCAACAACAATTATTCACTCAGCTATCTTTGGCAGGAAAATGAAGAAGCCGTTTCAAAGTTTAACGCAGAAAAACATTTTGATCTTCTTGCCAAGCATGATCTTTTGCTTCTGGAGAAGGTTAAAACGCCACCGGAAAAGATTCTCTACTCGAATGGAATTGTAATGGAGACGATTAAGATGATCTCCCAGCTTTACCCGCTCTACTGTTTTGCAATTTCTCCTCAACCGTTAAAAGAGCTGCAACGGTTTGAAGATAATTTCGGAGAAGTTATATAATCAAAATCTCCCCTTCAAAGTTTCCAGAAACCTTGAAGGTTTTTGTGAATACTAAGTATACTTCATCAACGCCGTCATGCGAAGCCAATCTTCACTTCGTTCAGGTCGTAAACATTAGCCGTCAAAGAATTAAATGAATATTTCCCTTCACGCTAGGACCAGCATCCCCACCCATATTGTTCGAAAGATTCATTTGATAATCATGCCATGTTTGCGGTCCGGTGAATGAGTAACTGCTATTGTAAG
>CAZQQC010000153.1:0-5849 GCA_964595365.1 uncultured Melioribacter sp. | reverse complement strand
TTTGTGCTATCCGTGGTTTATTTTAGATTAAACAAGTACTTTTGAGCCAACCTCTTTTTTGTTTTAAAAGGCAGTTAACCTTAAGTATGAATTAGAAAATCCAAAAAAAAATATAAGAACAATTTTGGAGGATAATCTATCGAGCCGCTGGTTTCTCTTGATGACGAAGAAGATAATATTAACTATAAGAGACTTCTGAAAAATGCTATTTGTCATTTCGACCGAAGGGAGAAATCTACGATTTCAATAAGATTTCCCGCTTTGACTCGCTGAATATAAATGAAGCGAGGCAAGCTCAGTTGCTTCCCGTCTCGCCTTCGGCTTGCCGAGGCGGGCGCTCCTTCGAAATGACATTCCTGAATTTTTCAGATGTTTCTATAAGTAAACATGGGCCATTCTGAAAGAGTGCTGATGCTTTTTATCGGGATGACCGAAGAATCTGATAATTCAAAGGCTGCACTTGCCCGGTCCGGATTTTACTTTTTAAAACATAGTATTATAATTGAAACCTTGAAGGTCTCTAAGATAGAGACCTTCAAAGGTTTTCAAAAAACTACTTCACCAGCATCATCCTCTTATTTAGAGTTTGATTTTTATAAGTAACGGAATAGATGTACATGCCGCTCGCCATTTCCCTGGCATTCCATACCATCTCATGAAGTCCGGCGGTTAAATATCCATCGAATAAAGTTGCGACCATCTGTCCAAGAGAGTTGTAAATTTTAACAGTTGCATTTCCTTCCGATGGAATAGTAAATGTGATTTTTGTAGAAGGATTGAACGGGTTCGGATAGTTTTGTGCAAGAGTAAACTCACCCGGGATTTCATTCTTCGACTGCAGAGTACCGCCTGTTTTTGGTAGAGCTATATAATCACTTTGTTTAACCCAAACTTTATATCCGCGTGCAGGTGCAGAAACGTACACTCTGCCGTCGGCATATACTTGAGTTGTTTCGTTGTAATCATAAGCGTTGCATAAAACAGTGTTTGCCCAATTTGAAAATCCTGTCGGCGAACTATCAACCCATAAACCTTTGGTTTGGGTATTGCTGTTGTTAATTACTACGATAGCTCCATCACGGGTTCCGTTTCCTTGTCTTCTTGCCACGTAAACATTATATGTGTCGCTCGAAGGATAAGGATTGCCAACTTCACTTAAAACAGAAATAACCCCTCCCAAATAATTTTTTCTTACACCGATCAATTTTTTAATATCGGTTTGAAGACTAGCGGGAGCGGTAACCGTTATGCTGGAGTTGTTATTATCCACCTGAGTTACGCCGTAAAAGTGAGGATAGAAAATAGTCGGTCTCCCTTCGTGAGTAAGAATGTATGCATAAGCCATTTTCCAATCCTGATTAACCCATTTGTCGCTTTCTTTTCCGGTATCGTGATTATCGACAAATGTGACCACTCTGGTACCCGGCAAAGAATATCCTCCGTTGTTACGCACCATGCCTGAATAATTCAACCATGCCATATTGAAACTTGCATCGTTAAGATTAGTCATCCGTGTAAGATCGTTTTTCAGCGGGAAATCAAAAATATTTGCAGCAGCGCCATAAGAACCGACCGTGTTAACCCACCCTTGAAGAACGTCGGGGTATGTTGTCCAGTACTCGGCAACAATAAATCTTTGCGCTCCTCCTAAAAGCGGTAGGTTTTTAATCCATGCAGCTGTGAAGTCTGCTTGAAATCCTCTCACAAAATCAAGACGGTAGCCGTCAAATCCTACAGTGTTCGATAACCATGTTCCCCAGTTTTTCAATCTTGTTTGTACCGTTGTGCTGAATGTATTTAGATCGTTGCCGAACCATTTTGTATTTGTTATTATTTGATCGCGTGTTCCGCCATCGCCCAGCCAATCGTTGCCATCAACCGGATGAAAATCTGTGTAAGTCCAGGAATAATTTGGCTCTCCGGTGCCGGTATGGGTTGGGTAACGAATGCCGGTCATTGTTGTTGCTTGAAGAGTTGTAGAAGCAAGATTGCTGCCATTGTACCAAATATTCTTCGGGTAATATCCGCGGGTCTGATCGTCCCAAGCCCACGTCCACGGGTTTGAAGTTTCTTTTCTAGCTACGAGTTTAATAACAATATCGTGTGCTGCTGTTAGTGTAACTTTATATTCGTCAATATCTCCCTGGTAATCCATGTGACCTCTTACGGTATAACCTGAACCGGGGAAGATATTGAATTGACCGCTGCCGTTGTTAGGCTCCGATTCCCAATTGACAGATGTATTTGGAGTAGCTCCTGTCCAGTCAATGTAAACGTCGTAACCCCTTTGAGTGTAACTTAACGACCAATCGAGATAATAACCTGCAATCTGTATATAGTAATCGCCTGCTGCGGCGTTTGGAATTTTCCATGTGATTTCGTTAGTTGGATATGGAACATGCTGGGCTCCATTAGTAAATGCCTCGGCGAAGACATAACTTTTGACAGCCGGGTTAACTTCCCTTTCTGTTTCATCGCCGTAAACATGATTGAGTATTACATCTGCATACACTTTAATATTTTGAGTGTGCATTGTAGAAATCATGTTGTTTAATTCAGTTCTGCTGCCGAACCGTGTTTCAACGGAACCTTTTTGATTATAGTTACCGAGATCATAATGATCAAAGATGCCGTAACCCATATCGGTAATTCCCCAATTACCTTTAGACGGCGGCGGAACCCATACGCCAGTGATACCGGCAGCAGCAAGACCTGGCGCTTTGATTCGCAGTGTATCCCACCAGGTGCCGTTTTTGTTTACTTGATCTACCGGTACATTCCAATAAAATGCCTGCATCATTGCATCATTCTGTGCAAGTACTTTATTTGAGATAGTAAGAAGAAGGGGAAAAAATACAAGAAAAGTAGAAAACTGTAATTTCCAGTTTTTTTTCATGGTGCCTCCATAGATTTATGTGATTGTTAATTATACCCTTTTATTAAGGGCAGTAAAAACAATTTGATCTCTTTTTACTCAAAAGTAATACCAGTTTATATCAGGCTATGGCATAAAAAAACGCTTGGAAATAATTATAATTAGCCTGAAAAGTAGAGCAATTATTTGCAATGGTAACATTTACATGAACAAATTGCAATTCTGAAACTGCCAAATGAACTCCGCTTATTTTTGGTGTGCAAAATAAAAAAATGGATTTCTCTGCCGTGCGGTTTGGAAACGAAATCTGAAAATTATTTTTTTCACTCTTGAAATGGATTTGATTCTTGACCGGAAGATATATTTTGACTAGAATTTGGCAGCAAATATTTATGTAAGGAAATAAATGAGTAAACTTTCAACGCTCGCTCAGCTCTGGTTGTTTCTTCTCGAAAGAAAAAAATGGTGGTTGATGCCGATTGTCTTTTTTCTAATCCTACTGGGTGGATTGATAATTCTAACTAAAGGTTCTGTGCTAGCACCGTTTATATACACAATTTTTTAGAAGCAATATAAAATGCTTCTTTCGTGTAAGAAGCGTAAATAACTTACTGATGTTACGCAAGGCTTGGTCTTAACAAACAAATTTTTGCTGTTTTAGAAGATACCCGTTCTACAGTTATATTTTTTCATTGTAGATCAAACCTTGCGTAAGGTGAATAACTTACTTCAAAATCATTATCTGATAAGGTTTCAGTTCAATATTAAAATTCCCTTTAACCCGTTTGATAGTCTTTCCCAAGATCAAATCTTTGTATGAATTTTTGGAAGTCAAAGATTGATTTGTTCCAAGAACTACTTTCTGCGGTGAAGAATTGTTATTGGCTACTATGAAAATCTTTTCACCGTTTAAGGCTCTGGAATAACCGAGGATTTTGTTTTTTTCGTCGATCACATAGAATCTAATATCGCCAAGTGAGAGTGCTTTGTTTTGCTTTCTTATCGACACAATCTTTTTGTACCAGTTAAAAAGATTTGTATCGAACCGCACTTCATCTGCAGGGCGCATTTTACCGGAGGGATGGGTTGTTTCAGTTTCATATTTGAATTCAGGCCAGACCATCGGTTTGCGGCAATCGGGATCGTCGCCGCCCCACATACCTGCTTCATCGCCGTAATAAATTTGAGGTGCGCCGGGCAGGGTGAACTGCATTGCCACAATCAACTTTTGTTTTAGTCTTTCTTGCGCTGTCGGTTTGCGTACGTCATAATTTTTATTGCTGGAAGGATTGCTGTCGTGGTCGTACCATAAATCGGGATTCACTATCATTGAAGAAACGCGTTCAACGTCGTGGCTATCGAGTAAGTTCATCATTACATAGTTATTTTCTTCCGGATACTGTTTATATAAAGTATTGAGCGAATCGATAAAACCTTTTGGTCCAATCTGATTTTTTTTGTTCAGAATAAATTCTTTTAGTGCGCGTGCAAAGCGATAATTCATCACCGCATCAAATTCATCGCCTTGAAGCCACGGCGTAGCATCCATCATTTTATCTTTTTGCCAATCATCCCAGAATATTTCTCCAACTATGTAAGCCTCCGGATTAATTTCTTTGACCCATGTTCTAAAAGATTTCCAAAATTTATGATTAACCTGTTCGGCAACATCGAGCCGCCAGCCGTCTATGCCTTCCGCCGGGTTTCCATTGGGTGCCATCCATCGTTTAACTATTGCGTGAATGTGTTCTCGCGGTCCACTAACAAGTCCGTTTTCATCCTGGCGGAATCTTGGAAGATCTTTTACACCCGCCCACCCTTCATAGTCGAAACCGCCTACCGCCGAGGCAGGCTTGATTCCTTTGCTTGAATCGTTCCAGGATTTAATCACAAACCAATCTTTGTATTTCGACTTCTGCTGATTCTTAACAACATCTTTGAATGCCCAGAACGTAGTACCGACATGATTGAAGACTCCGTCAAGAATAACTTTCATTCCCCGCTTGTGACATTCTTTGATAAATTTCAGAAAAAGTTGATCTGCTGTTGTCCATTTCCATGTTGAAGGGTCGCCCGGATTTTCTTCTGCCCAGATTTTTCTATCCTTGTCAGGATTCGGTCCGAAATTATTATCAATATGATGATACATTGAAGCGTCGTACTTATGAAGCGATGGCGATTCAAACATAGGATTCAAGTAGATAGCAGTGATGCCGAGCTTCTGAAGATAATCAAGCTTGTTAATAATGCCTTGAAGATCTCCGCCGTATCTTCTTACGCCGGCGTTCCAGTAAAAATCGTGTCCGTTTTTTGCTTCCCACGGCTGAAGTTTGTACCAGTCGGAAGTCCATGGATGAATTTGCCAGCCTGCTGGAACATCATAAGGCCATCCGCCTTCTAAATCAATTGGTTTCGGATCGTTCGATTTATCTCCGTTGCAAAATCTTTCGGGAAATATCTGGTACCAGATTGCTTTCTTTGCCCACGAGGGGACTGAACCGAAATCATTTTTCTTCGATTGTGCATGTAGCATTGAAACCACCAAAATTATTAGAACGATAAAACTCGATTTCATTTTAACCTCCGGATTAAAATTTCTGCAGAAGTGTTGCAAATATATTGAATGTGCATCTACTATGAAAAGAAATTTAGCAGGGCTTTACTAAAAGCCAAATGGAGAATTAGAATTTTTTTCCTTAATGTTGTAACCGTTTTTCAGTGAATGTTTTGAGAAAAATTGGCTCTGCTCTGCTTTCGTTATAGAACAACTGCAGCGTAGAAAAGTGTTTTGGCAAAGCCATCCCTTGGGCTGTCATCGCGAAGCGAGATCCCGCTTTGCGGGAAATACGGCGGTCTTGTTGAGTGAAACGAAATCCCTTCGGTAAAGACCGTTAAGGAAATAAATTTTTTTGAAATAATGGAGAGATGGCAGAGTGGTAGTCATCGCAAAGCGAGATCCCGCTTTGCGGGAAAT
>CAZQQC010000152.1:0-5980 GCA_964595365.1 uncultured Melioribacter sp. | reverse complement strand
TGAACGGAATAACGGCAATCATCACTTCCAATGAAGAAGGAATTCTTGTTCCTCCCAAAAATGTTAAAGCGCTCTCTTCGGCAATTATTCATCTGCTTACCGAAAATGATTTACGCAAGAGATTAGCCGATGCCGGTCATAAAAAAGTTTTGAACGGGTTTGGTTTGGATAAGATGATCAACGAAACCGAGAATGTTTATTTGAAATATTCTTCCATGAAAAAAAATAGAATTTTTTTAAGAGAATATGTTTAAGAAATGGCTTCCCGGTTTAATTGGATTAAGTGCGCTTGCAGTGTTAGGGCGGTTGCTCGGCTTTGCGCGCGAAGTTTTGATGGCAACCAAATTCGGCGCAACTGAAATTACCGACGCTTATCTTACAACACTTGTTTTATTCGATATAGCAATTGCCGCCAACTCATCTATTATCTCCGGAACATTATCTTACTCAACCGGGATAAAAGATCTTGCCGGTTTTTCAAAATCGCTTTTTAGAATCGGGCTAAAAATATTTGCCGTTGTAATTGTAATATCATTGTTAGTCTATCCGTTAACTGGCTGGATAACACCGATGATATTTTCCAAATCGGTTGCAGCAATAAACATTGTCGTTGATACTTCCCGCATACTTCTTATCCTCGCGGCGTTTCTTGTAACTGCCGGAGTTTTTTCGGCGCTTCTTCAAATTAATGGTGACATTACTAACCCGGGCAAGCTTGTAGTATTTTTAAATGTTGCTTCGATTGTATTTCTAATCTTCTTTTCAAAATTTCTTGGAATAATTTCTCTTCCGCTCGGCTTGCTTTTAGGCGGCGTCTTATTCTTTCTTTATCAATTCTTTTTGATAGAAAAAATAAAATTGCATCCGGCGCAAAACTACGGCGAAGAAAAATTCAATTTGATTGGCTGGGGCACGGTAATTTTTTTAGTCTTCGGAAATTCTCTGCTGCCAAGTTTATCCGGTTTGCTGGAAAGATATTTTGCATATCATTTTGTTGAAGGAACGTTTTCTTATTATCAGTATTCCGTAAAAATAATTTTGCTGCCGCTTTCGATTTTCAGCTTTGCAATAAGCACATCGCTTTTGCCAATACAAGCGCAATCCATCGGCTCCGGAAACGAAAAAGAGTTTATGAAGATAACCAATAACAGCTTACTCGTTAGTGTTATAACCTCTTCATTTTTTGTTTTGATTTTTTCCATTCTGTCACAGCCGATCATACAAATTATTTACCGGCACGGACATTTTACAGAGCATGACAGCATTGAAACATCCCGCGCACTGCAAATTATGGCGTTCGGGCTAATTCCATTTTTATTGAATCCGGTTCTGGCAAATATTTTTTATTCGCTCAAAACCATTAAGAGCTTAATAGCGATTAATATCGTATTCATCTGCCTGGAAGCAGTGATTTTATTTTTACTTTCTAAAATATTTTCCGGAATAGAAACGCTTGCAATCACCTGGGTGATAATTATGTGGATGGATAATGGTGCACTCATCTATTACCTGGTACAGGTTAAAAAGTTGTATTTTGATACGTCTATCGTTTCGAAAATATTGATTACGCTCTTAATAACTGCAGCGCTAATTTTTATCGGCAAAGTTTCGATGAACATGTTCTTCTCTGAAGATGAATTAGTTCATGATAATTCGACGGCGTTAATAAAAATTGCAAGCGCAGGATTTTTTCTTCTTCTGCTTTTCGGGATGGGAATGTTCTGGATTTTCAAAGATATGCTTAAAAAATTTGTTGCCGATCTAAAACAATCCCGCAAGTGATCTACAAATTTCCGGATTAGCGAGACACATCTACTTAAAATAGACCGCTATTTTTTCTTCAATATATTTTTTTATTTTCTCCTTGAAAGAGTCGCGGTTAAATTTCAAAGCATGTTCGCGGATTTTATGCGGGCTATAACTTCTTTTCTCAAATTTATTAATTGCACCTATCAAAGCATCGGCAGTTTGTTCGTCGAAAAATATTCCTGTTGCATTTTCACCTTCTCCAATTATTGTCTCCATGGCGCCGCCTTTTCCAAAAGCAATAACCGGTTTTCCGCAAGCCATTGCTTCAAGCGGAACAATTCCAAAATCTTCTACTCCAGGAAAGATTAATGCCCGGCAACCGGAATAAATTTTTGCCAGTTCATTATTATCACGCCAGCCGGGAAATTCAATATTTTCTTTTGCGATCGCTCGCAGTTTTTTATTTTCGGGTCCGGTTCCTACAATAACTAATTTCTTCCCGATTTTGTTAAATGCCTCAATCGCAATTTCAACTTTCTTGTAAGGAACCAAGGCGCTGACAATTAAATAATAATCGCCGTTAGTTTCCATCAAAGTAAAAAGAGAAGTGTCGACGGGAGGATGAATTACATCCGAGCCGAAGTTGTAATTTTTTTTAATTCGCCAGGCAACATTAAATGAATTTGCAATGTAATGATGAACTCTATTGCTTGTTTTAACATCCCAGCTTCGAAGTCCCGGTGCAAAAAAGCTCATAGCACTTCTTGTTAAGAATCCGGCTTTATCTTTTCCAAAATATTCATCATACATTTCCCAAACGTAACGCATTGGTGTATGACAGTAACAAATGTGCAGCGCATCTTTACGCGGCTTGGCGCCTTTGGCAACGCAATGACTTGATGATAATATCAAATCGTATCCGGAAAAATCAATCGACTCGATTGCATAAGGAAACAACGGCAGATAGTTTCTATATTTTTTTTCTTTGAAAGGGAGACGATTGACAAATGTAGTTATAATCTTCATTCTCTCGATAGTCGGAGAAAGAAAACCTTTATTATGAAGCAATGTAACAAGAGTTGCATCGGGAAATAATTCGCAAAAAACTTCCAAGACCTTTTCGCCGCCGCGCATTCCGGTCAGCCAATCATGAACTAAAGCAATTTTTAAATTCTTTATAACTTTCTTCTCCTATGGAAAAACTGTTTCAAAACTATTATGCTTACAAAGGATACCAACAGCTGCAAACAGAATACTGAATTTGCAGAAACTTTCAACACCGCGTAATCGAATGGCGAACACCATTGCAATAACATTCAGAATGAACGCTGTTCCCTGTCCAAACAATAGCGAGAAAACATTTTTAGTTTTTTTTCGATGGAAATGAGCCTTCGAGAATTTTTTAGCCGCTGTCAATATGATAATTTTAAATTTACCAACGTTTCAAGGATGATATAAACTTCCAAATAAAATAGCGGTTTACCATTAATACTTATCAAGATCAAGGCGCAGCAAAAAATCATTTACATGTTAACGGCCAAAAAATAAGAAAAAAAGCGCCGGTTTCGCAATTCGTATTCAGTATTTATATCCAGGGATACAAGGGGAATCAATATTTATACGATGGTATCGTATAAATATTTTGAATTTTATACGATGGTATCGTATATTCCAATGCAATGGAACAGATACTATACAGATATAACCCCTGGTGGGAAGAAGACATTGATGCTACCGGTATAATACCCAGGCAGGCAGTTATCGAAAGGTTGACCACCCAATTCAGTAATAAAGATATAGTTTTTTTAACGGGCCTTCGTAGAATTGGAAAAACTACTGCGCTCAAATTGCTTATCAAACATCTTATTGAGGAAAAAGAAATCGATGCAAAAAAAATATTTTATGTGAGTCTTGATGATTATCTGCTGTCAAAAAAAACCGTCCTCGAAATAGTGGATGAATACAGAAAAATCCATAGAATAAAATTTGCAGAAAGAGTATTTCTTTTTTTAGATGAAATAGCTTATCAAAAAGACTTTGAGCAGCAAATTAAAAACTTATATGATAATCAGAACGTTAAAATATTTGCATCAACTTCGCAATCATCGCTTTTCAAAAACAGGAAATCTTTTTTAACCGGACGCGGAAAAATAATTGAAATACTACCGCTCGACTTTAATGAATACATGTCCTTCAAAGGAATAATTGTCAACAAAAAGGATAGTCATTTATACGAAAGATATTTCGAGGATTTTTTGCAGACAGGCGGAATTCCCGAATATGTTCTTCGTGAAGATATTGAATACTTAAAAGAGCTTGTAGACGATATAATACTGAAAGATATTTCGGCGCAACATAATATCAAGGACACGGCTTTACTGAAAGACTTTTTTTTGCTTTTAATGGAACGCTGCGGAAAAGTTTTCAGCATTAATAAGATTGCCAATATTTTAAGTATTTCTCCAAACACTGTCGGGCGCCATCTTGATCTTTTTCGTTCCACTTATCTTGTACATCTTTTGCCGCGCGCTGGCAAAACTAATGAAAGAATTCTTTCAGCTAAAAAAATTTATGCCGCCGATCTGGGAATTAGAAATATTTTTACCGGGTTTCGAGACAAAGGCAGTCTATTTGAAAATTACGTTTATCTAAAGATTAAACACCGTAACCCTTCCTACTTATACCATGATGGTAATGAAATCGATTTTATAACAGATGATAAAACTCTTATTGAAGTAAAATATCAATCTGAGCTTAAAGGTAAACAATTAGAGCTATTTGAAAAGTACAAAGCAAACGAAAAATATATTATTACCGGTATAAAAAATTTGATGGGACACCCTCTCTAATAGAAAGCGAGAAAACATTTTTAGTTATTTTTCGATGGTAATCTTTCTCGGTTAAAAAGCTAACGCGCAGTTGCACTTAATTAACTTTTGGATTGTATAAAAAGAATCTATTTACAAAATGATGAGAAAAATAATTAGTTAAACACTTACTTCAACACCCTCTCGGCGCACTATCTCAATCAATGGCGATACATCATCTTCCCAAAACCTTTTTTCGCCAACTGCAACAGGTTCAATTCTATTATCAGTACGTATCTTAGAAAGCCAGAGGGCAGGTATATATTTATCGTTATTATCGTCAAAAAGCGGAGATATAACCATCAAATCGATGTCGCTTCCGGCATTTGCTGTTCCGTTTGCCTGGCTGCCGTAAATGAACGCTTTTTTTATTATGATATTTTTCTGCATCAATTCTTTTAAATACTCTTTTACAATATTTATAACTTTTGCGTCAACCATTTTAACAAATCCCTAGTTTTTTTTAAGTACTCGTTAGTCAACTCTTTTGAAGGAACTGATGACATGTAGTCGGGATATAGTCCTTCAAGCTGGTATTTCATAAGGATAGGTAAGAACTGCAAATAGTTTTCTTCTAATTTTAGGTCTGCTTGCTCTGCCAGGTAAATAAGATCGTGGGTTTTGGGGGCAAGCGTTTTTTTCTGCCTGACGAAATTTGCTTTCAAAATTTTTTCAATCGAAATATGGCAGAAGAATAAACCATGAAGAAATTTTCCTTTATCAATCAAAATTTCAGCAGTATCTATATCTGACTTTGCGCTCTCACTCCAATATTCTATTTGCTTGTTAATATTCATAATTCACATAAAATTTTGAAATTACATGCAAAAAAATAATAGTAAAAATACTGATAAAGAACAAATCTTATCCTGCGGAAAGAATTCCGGCAATAGCAACTATGCCGCCAATGGGATCCATTTGATAACGGATAAAAATCTTGCGGCAAGCACAATCGCTGCCACGTTTACTACGAACGCTATACCACCCTGCCCAAACGATAGCGAGAAAACATTTTTAGTTACTTTTTCGATGGGATCAACCCTGGATAAACTTTTTCAGTATGGTTAAACACATTTTGAAAAATTAGTGTCATCTTTTTAGCTTAACGACTCTTCATAATGTTTCTTTCAAAATTAACGGAAGAAAAATAGAATTATAAACCTAAACAACAAAAAATAGTTTGTTGTGAGGATAAATCTTCAACTCTCTCGAAGGTATTCCTCAATTTTTCACTTGACAGGCAAACTTTTTTGTTTTAGTTTAACTTCGTATTAGTAGCTACCTTATTTGTCGTTGATCCTTCTTTAATGGGGTTAGCTGATTAAAATTACTACGGGGAAGTTTTTAATGAGCAAAAATATTTT
>CAZQQC010000151.1:0-5991 GCA_964595365.1 uncultured Melioribacter sp. | reverse complement strand
AGCTAAGAGAATAGTGTCAAGTTGGAAATACAAGTAATTGAAAAGGAAATGAAATCCAAAAACAAATATTTGTCCTTTTACTTTATCGAAAGCATTAAAGGTTATTCCAAATTTTATTCCTTGATGAATTTTAAAAGAGTATACTATTCCAATAAGAAAACCACCAATGCGTGATATACAGAAAGCTATGGCGATCAGAATAACATTAGCATGAAAAGCTATCAACGAAACAGTAAGAATCAATAAGATCAAATTCGAGAAGAATGAAACACTCGTTTCATATTCCATCCTCTCGAATCCTTTAAAAAGCGCATTTAGAAAATTTGTTAACGTGGTGAAAATTAAAAAGCCCGTTAAAATAAAAACGAGCACTCGAGATGTATAACTCAGATTGAACAATAAGGCAAAAACCCACATGCCAATTACTGCGATTAGAGTAAAAACTAATTTCAACGAAAAAAGCTGTTGAAAAATTTTAGAAGCTTTGCTTCTGTCTCTTGCTATTTCTGTAGTTAGCAGTATATCAAATCCGAAGTCTGCTAAAAATACAAATGAGCTTGCGAGTGTATGCGAAAAAGTAAATTGACCGAATATTTTTGGGCCATAATACCTTGCCAACGCCCAAAAGACTACAAAATTAGCAACTAATCTTAATGAGATTGTGAGAAATGAGAAAAGAGAATTTCTTTTAATCACTTTTGCTTGTGACATTATCTAACTTGCTTGTAAGAGACAGAATTTAATCACGTTTCATCACCATTTTATAGATGTCCAAATGTTGTTTAGCGACATTGTCGTAATTATAAACGGAGATGTCACCATAATTCAATTTGCTTCGGAACGAATCATGATTTTTATCCAGCCAAACTAACCTCTCAATGAGTGAATCTTCATCACCAAGTTTAAAAGATAACATTTGTCTGTTATGCTTTTCATTCAATTCTAGGCTTGTAGGTATATTGGATATTATGATAGGAGCTTTTTGACTCATCGCTTCTATTATTGGCATTCCAAATCCTTCGTAAACAGAAGGGAAAATAAATGCCTTAGAATTTTTATACAACCATACTATATCTTCATCCTTCAGATAACCAAGAGTTCTAATTCCGTATTCTTCTCTTAATAAATGTTTGAAATCTCCCGCCCTCCACCACTGTTGACCTCCGAGTACAAGGAGTGTTTTTTCATCAATTATCTTTTTCGTTTTTGCTTTTGTGAAAGATTCTAACAAAAACTTCAAATTCTTCCTTCGTGATAAACTCCCAAGAAAAAAAAAATAAGAGTACGGCTGGATATTGAATTTTTCCCCTGTCTGTTCTCCATTCATGATTTCATTCCAAAAAATATCTCTTATTCCATCACTGCAAGTAAAAATTTTTGATGAATCAATCTCTTGAAACATTTTAAGAAATTCATCCTTGATCGTTTTCGATGGCGTGATAATTCCGTTAGCTCTCTCAGCAGCTTTTTTAATTGAGTGCTGATTATACTTCACATAAACAAAAGGAACAGTGTCCGGGAAAAAAAATACACCTAGATCGTGCACAGTTACAATTTTCTTACTCTTCCCTCTAACATACGGTACATAATTATTCTGATAATGAATAACGTCATACTCTTGGAAAAAAGCTTTAAAATTTATTAACGTATCAAGACTAAATTTTCTAGCTCCTTTTGGAATCGCTTTTAGCTTCCGATAATCCGATAGATCGCAAATACAATATTTTTTTAAGTGCTTGTAGAGATTAACCGCTTGTAATCCAATTCCAGTTGGATTATTTATTGAAGACATACCCTCATCAATTAGAACCCTGAAATCTCTATCAACCAAATTATTCATTTTCAAATTGCCGATTGCTTTGATGAAAGTGTTTTAGGTAAATCAATAAGGCTTTAATTGAAATAACTATTGATAGCGTTTAAAACTCATCTTAACCATAAAACAAATAAAAAATGTCACTCAGTTATGCTTTATTCGATTCTTTTTCAAACCTTGCAATACCCATCCAGTCAAATACTCGTACTTTGCAGGATCACTTTTCTTTAGCTTTTGGAATAATTCAACAAAAAATACAATGAACAATCCTACCACTAATGATGAAACAAACCCTATTAGTGCAAACAGCGTTCCCTTTGGTTTTGCTTTTCTATCCGACGCAAAAGCTTTATCTAAGACCAAAACCGAAGGAGTATTTCTCACTTCTTCAATTTTAGCTTGTTCGTAAAGCGGTTGGATGAATTCAAGAATTTTATATTGTATTTCCAAATTGCGGTAAATTTTCAAGTATTCATTTCCAAGTTCCGGAGCTTGCTTAAAAGGTATTAACAGTCTTACATCTTTTTGAGAATCATCCGTCCCGGAATTTAATTGATCAATCTTCTTTTGCAGCTCTTTCATTTCGATTTGCGCTGTCTGAGTTAACGGATTGTCCATGCCGTATGTCTGTTTTAATACATTCAACTCAACTTCTTTTTTGTACAGTTCAACATAAATTTTCGACATAGATTCAACAGTTGCTTTCAACTGTTCTGGTACAGCAATAACACCATACTTTTCTTGAAACTTTTTCATACCAACTTCTAGATTATTGATATCGCTAACACTCTGTAAATATCTTTTTTCAACAAATTCTCTGTTAGCTTTAGCATTCGTTACACTCAAATCTGTGTTAATATCATTTAGCCTTTGAACAAGGTAGTTTGCAATGTCGGCAGCTTTCTGTGGATTCATATCATAAACCGTTATTGTTAAATTACCCTCGTCCTGAATTTCAAAATCGGAATTCGATTGCCAGTCTTTGACAACCTTCTCGTAATAGTCGTTTTGTCTATCATATTCTTTTCTAAGATCAAACTTCTTAATTACCTCATCTGTTACTGTTGCGCTTTTAAGAATAGCGAGGTACCTATCCGACTCGGAGTTTTTTCCGGTTAGTGCAGCCAAACCTCTGCTAGCACCAAATCCCTTTGCTAAACTAGAAATACCAGAGATAGCAGATAGCAAATCGTTCTTTTCTGCAGGCAACACCGATGCTGTTGCTTTATACCACTTCGGCGCAAGAAACGCATAAAGAGTAGCACCACCTGTTATTATAAGTACAAACCAAAACAAAAACCAGCGATAACGAACCGTTATAGTGAGGAACTCGAAGAATGTGCTACCTACTTCAATATTTTTATCTTCAGTACGTTCGATGTTGTTACTGGTAATTTGATCCATTATTCAATCCAAACTATGACTATCAAAATTTATTTTTTCGCTTGAACTACAATAAGAATTACTGTAGCTAATGCAGTAACCACCGTTGAAATTGAACCGATTGCACGAAGATAATACTCAAACGGTTTGGGTACTTTTTTAGGCACATAAATAAAATCACCCGGATCAATTTGCAAATTTTTATCGGCAGTTATCCAGGCATACGATCCGCCTTTAATAATCTTTACATCGCTCGCTGCACGCTCGCCTAATCCGCCAGCTTTTTCTACATAATATTTATCATTTTTTTTAGGAACATATTTCACATACCCCGGATTTCCGACTTGCCCGAAAACATAAACCAGGTTTTCTTTTTGAGGAACCACGATAATATCTCCGTCTTGAACGATATATTTGCTATCGGCAGTTGTGTCGGAATTAATTTTTGTAAAATCAATTATACTTTTGCCTTGAAGAACCCGCAGTGTGTTGTCAACAGCTACTGCTGACGAATCTTCCATGTACATATCGTTCATGCGCATCATTTTCATCTGTTCGATAAAAACATCGTTCAAATATTTCTCGGTAAGAATTGTGTTGAAGTTTTTATCCTTTTCAAATGCATCGCGAATCGCTTTCATTTTCAAAATATTGGATAGACCGGTTCCGCGTAAAAGTTCGCTTCTTTCAAGCCAGGCTTTACCGGTAAATCCGCCGGCTTTTGCAATTACTTCTTTGATAGCCGTATTATCCTTTGTGATATAAACATATCCCGGTGTGTTTACTTCACCAAGCACAAGAGTCTTGAACGCTTTTTTACCGTTGTCGCTGAACAAGATTCTAATCCTATCGCCAATTTGTAGTTTATAATCATCTTTAACAGGAACATTGGCAATATTTTCTTTGTTGCCGTTATCGGTTAGTCGCGAAATCTCGGCGGTTGTAACATTTTCGTAAACCGGATTAATTCCGCCTGCAAATAAAATTGCATCGGAAAGTTTATCCCCCTCAACAAATTGAAACTTAGTAGGCTTGTTAACTGCGCCGCTAATTTCAACAACACTTCTTTCATCATCGTAAGACGGAAAGATGATCACATCGTCATCCATCAGATAAGGATTGTTAAACATATCGCCGGTAAGATGATATTTCAACAAATCAATTTTAATTGTTTCACCGTTGCGGCGTTTCAATGTAATATCCCGCTTGGCATACTTCTCAATTTGAGCGGTAATTTTTTTAATCAAATCGATTTGGTTAAGCCCCGAACGCATATTGGATTCAGCTTCGGTAAAGACTTTTGTGATGAAATGATCCAGCCGTTCCGACTTGTACGCGGTAAACGATCCGGTAACTATAAAGTCGCCGCCGATTGTAACCGTTATAGGTTGAAACATAGAAAGATTTGTCTGCTTGCTCAATTGCTGTGAACTCTCTTGCGCAAGCAAAAGAGATGCAAAACAAATAAAAACAACCACAAATATTTTTTTCATATTGTTTTTCTAATTCTGATTTAATCTGTGACCGTATTGTTCATTATAATAATTCTGATACTCGCCTGAAATTATTCTTGCCCACCAATTTTTATTTTGCAGATACCAGTCAATAGTATCATCAAGAGCATTCTCAAAATTAAATTCCGGTTTCCAGCCGAGCTCGTTCTGAATCTTCGAGGAATCAATTGCATAACGCCTGTCATGCCCGGGGCGATCTTTTACAAATTCAATTAAGTCTTCGCTCTTTCCCAATTTTTTCAGAATCAATTTAACTATTTCAATGTTCTTCAACTCACAACTTGCACCAACATTGTAAACCTCACCGACTTTTCCCTTTTCAAGAACAAGTTCTACCGCTTTATTGTGATCGATCACGTAAATCCAATCACGAACATTTAATCCGTCGCCGTAAACCGGTAATTTTTTATCATTGAGTGCATTGATAATCATCAGCGGGATTAGTTTTTCTGGAAACTGAAGCGGTCCGTAATTGTTCGAACATCTAGTGATCACAACCGGCAATCCGTACGTATGATGAAATGCGAGTGCTGCCATATCCGCAGCCGCTTTGCTTGATGAATATGGACTGTTGGGGCTTAAAGGCGTTTGCTCTGAGAATACTCCGGTAGGACCGAGACTTCCGTAAACTTCATCTGTAGAAACTTGCAAAAATTTCTCAACATGATATCTGCGCGCAGCTTCTAGCAAAACAGTTGTTCCTATTACGTTTGTTCTGTAGAAAATTTCCGATCCTAAAATGCTCCTATCAACGTGAGATTCTGCTGCGAAATTTACAACAAATTTTATTTCAAATCTTCTAAAAAGATAATCTACAAGTTCATTATTTGCGACATCACCCTTAACAAACCGGTAATTTTTTTTGCCTTCAACAGGTTTTAGATTCTCAAGATTGCCTGCATAAGTCAGTTTATCAAGGTTAACAATAAAATAATCATCCCGCTTGGAAAGAATATGATTAATGAAATTGCTTCCAATAAATCCCGCGCCGCCGGTGACCAGAAGATTCATAAAGGATAAGCTCCGATCATAATTACAAATGATAAATGGCTAAGTATAAATTACAAATGATAAATTATAAATGATAAAGTTCCTATTCATTTCGTTTTGAAGATTTTGAACTGATTGATCCCAGTATTCTTTTTAGTTCGGAAGATTCTTTCAATAAATATTCTGTTTCGTCATCCAAAGTTTTTATTTCGTTAATTATTCGCAGCCATTAGTTTGTTTCCCGCATTTCTTTTACCAGCCCCTCGATTTCTTTCCTGGTAAATTTAC
>CAZQQC010000150.1:0-6075 GCA_964595365.1 uncultured Melioribacter sp. | reverse complement strand
GTTCAACAGTTCAAGGCGGGTTTATAAAAAAACTATCGCAGTGGATTGGAGAGAAAGGGCTTGTTCTTTTCGGATCAATTCTGATGATGATTGGATTGGGTATGATGCCGTACGGGCACAATTTTTTCGGCGTTGCAATTGTAATGGGTGTTTACGCAATAGGCAGCGCAACTTTGCAACCAACAATTCTTAGCATGATCTCAAAACACTCGCCGGAAAATGAACAGGGAGCCGTTCTTGGTTTGAATCAATCCTTCTCTGCATTTGCAAGAGTGTTGGGACCGCTTTGGGGAGGATTTTCATTTGATTTTCTCGGTTATGAATTCCCATTTTTAACCGGCGCTTTTTTTACTCTTATTGCTTTCTTGTTAACTTATTATTATTTGAGAACAGAAAAGAAATCGAAAGTTGTAGCTGATGTTTAAATTTGGAAAAATAAATATAGAGAATGCTCTTCTTCTCGCTCCAATGGAAGACGTTACAGATATTGCGTTCAGAAGACTTTGCAAAGAACTGGGCGCCGATGTGGTTTATACAGAGTTTGTGAACTCTGATGGTCTTGTTCGATCCAACAAAAAAACCGAGCGGAAACTTGAAATAACAGAAATCGAACGCCCGGTTGGTATTCAAATATACGGTGGAAATCTTGAACCGATGATCGAAGCAGCTAAAATTGCCGAATCAAAAAAACCGGATTTGATAGACATAAACGCCGGATGCTGGGTTAAAAAGATTGCACATCGCGGTGCCGGTGCAGGTTTATTGAAATATCCCTCTTACATGCAAAAAATTGTCGGGTCGATTGTTAAAGTTGTCAACTTACCTGTGACGGTTAAAACCAGAATCGGTTGGGATGAATCGTCGATTAATATTGTAGAGGTTGCGCAAAGAATTGAAGACGCCGGGGCTTCGGCTATCACTATTCATTGCCGAACAAGAGGACAAGGGCACAGCGGTGAACCTGACTGGAGTTGGATTTCCAAAGTTAAAGAAGTAGTAAAAATTCCCGTAGCTCTTAACGGAGGAATTTTTACAGCCGGAGATGTTAAAAGCGCTTTTAGTAAAACAAATGCCGACGCTGTTATGATTGCTCGCGGGGCAATTGAACATCCCTGGATATTTAGAGAAGCGAAGAACTTGATCGAAAGGAAAAAAAATGAAGTTGTGACTTCACGCGAGAGAATTGATACAGTGCTTAAGCATCTTAGATATTCACTGGAGATTAAAGAGCCAAGAGCTGCAATCATTCCATTCAGAAAATATTACAGCGGATACTTGAAAGGTTTGAACAATTCCCATAAAGTGAGACAGGAGTTAATGAAACTTGTTGAATATGCTCCTATAGAAGAACTATTGCTGGGCTATCTCGAAGAGTTAGAACGTTTTGCGTTAATAGAAGAAATTAATTAATCAACCGAGGTAATTATGGATTTGAAAAAGTTGATTCGGGATGTTCCGGATTTTCCAAAGAGGGGAATCGTATTTAAAGATATAACTACTTTGTTGAAAGATTTTGACGGAATACAATATGCAGCAAAAGAATTAATTAAGTCTATAAAAAATAAAAAGATAACTAAAGTAGTTGGAATCGAATCTCGTGGATTTATTTTGGGAGGCGTACTGGCGCAAAAGCTTGGAGCTGGATTCGTTCCTATAAGAAAACCCGGTAAACTTCCCTCAGAAACTATATGTGAAACTTATTTGCTCGAATATGGTTCCGGCTCGATCGAAATCCATAAAGACGCAATTCAGAACGGGGATAAGGTTTTGCTCCATGATGATTTATTAGCTACCGGTGGCACTATGGAAGCAGCATGTAAACTCGTAGAAAGACTCGGCGGCGAGGTCGTACAAATTTCGTTCTTGATAGAATTGACATTTTTGCACGGCAGAGACAAGCTTCAAAAGTATGATGTGCGCTCTTTAATTCAATACAATTCATAATGAGTAAAAAAAGTAATCAATCTGTTTCATCCTGGCAGGTTCAATTCGAAATGTATTTTTGAATTTTGTTAATCCGTTGTGTGAATTAGGAAGAAAAAGTTGAATAGATTAAAACAAAAGTAGTATTCAAAAATTTATCTGGGAAAATCATATTAAATCAGTTTCACCTGCGTCCAATTTTTTGATTAAAAAATTACTCTTGTCTGAATCTCATATTAATTCATACAACGGATTTTGTCAATATTCCCCCGGGCGTAAAGAGTTACTTCCAATCTTTTGGTGCAATTACAACAACAAATTCTCCTTTAACATTTTTGGTTGCAAGTGAATTAATTATCTCTGTAGCAGTTCCTCTCCAGGTCTCTTCAAATTTTTTTGTTAGCTCGCGCGCTACAACTATCTGACGGTTCGGCACGTGCTGATTCAACTCTTCCAATAGTTTTTTAATGCGGTGTGTGGATTCATAAAGAACAATGGTTCTCTCTTCTTCAGTCAATTGTAATAGTTTTTTCTGTCTTCCTTTTTTCTGTGGCAGGAATCCTTCGAATACAAATGAATCTGTAGGTAATCCGCTTATGCTTAATGCCATTGTTGCCGCAGTAACGCCCGGGATGCCGGTTACAACAATATTTTCGGCAATCAGCTTATTCACAAGCCTAACACCGGGGTCGGATATACATGGGGTTCCTGCATCTGAAACGAGCGCGCAAGAATTCCCTGCTTCAATTTTCTCTAAAACTTTTTCTACGATTTTTGTTTCATTGTGAGCATTGGCAACCAGCATCGGTTTGGAGATCCCGTAATGGTCTAAAAGAATTTTTGTTACACGGGTGTCTTCACAAATTACAAAGTCAATGGAACGCAGAGTTTCAACTGCACGGAAAGTTATATCTGAAAGATTACCGATTGGCGTTGCAACGACAAATAAGCTACCTTTTTCCATTTTGTTATTAGTTTTTTGCAAATATAAAGAAGTTGTCTCAAAAGTATTTGTTTAACCTAAAAATAAACCACGGATACCACGAATTAAATAGATCTTCACAGATTTATATTTTGATAAATTACTTTTGAGCCAGACCCTCTTTGGAAATATATAGTTAGAAGTTGCTAAGAACGTCTTTTATGATTTTCATTCCACGGTCGATGTGGTCTTTCTGTATAATTAGAGGAGGGCGGAACCGGACTGTTTTAACTCCGCAACCAAGCATAACTAATTTATTGCGGTAAATTTCCTTTAAAAATTTTGTTCGCAATTCCGTGTCGGGAAGATTAAACGAACACATTAATCCCAAACCTCTTGCCTGAGAAACGAATTGGGGAAATTCATTTTGAACTTCCAGAAGATTTTCAAGAAGATATTTACCCATAATGTGTGCGTTCTCAACTAAGTTTTCCTCTTCGATAATCTCGAAATATTTCCGGGAGCGTACCATATCGGTTAAATTGCCGCCCCACGTCGAATTGATTCTACTCGGTTTCTTAAACACATTTTCAGAAATGTCGTCTATCCGGCTGTTAATCATCATACCGCAGACCTGAACTTTTTTACCGAAAGCGATAATATCAGTCTCAACAAAATGTTGATGTGCCCACATTTTTCCGGTCAATCCGATTCCGGTTTGGACCTCATCCATCATAAGTAGAATTTCATTTTGGTTTGCTATTTCACGTAGTTTTTCAAAAAATTCTTTGCGGAAAAAATTGTCACCGCCTTCACCCTGAATCGGTTCGATTATGATGAGCGCAATGTCGTCAGGATTATCTTTAATTGCTTGATGAATTTCATCGATTGCTCGATCTTCAAGTTTTATGACTTCGGCAAGATTTTCTTCTAACGGAAATTTTATCTTCGGATTAATTATTCTTGGCCAATTGAATTTTGGATAATGAGCAATTTTTACCGGATCAGTATTCGTTAAGGACATTGTATAGCCGGAACGCCCGTGAAAAGCTTCGCGGAAATGAATTACTAAATGGCCGCGTTCTTGTTTGTAGCCTTTAATAAAATTCTTTTTGACTTTCCAATCGAATGCGGCTTTCAAACCATTTTCAACGGCAAGCGAACCCCCTTCAATAAAAAATAGATGTGTGAACGTATCGGGTACTGCAATTCTTGAAAAAGTATCTACAAATTTTGCCATTTCTACCGTGTATACATCGGAATTAGACGGTTTGTTCATTGCGGCAACCGCTAACTCTTCTCGGAATTCCGGCGTATTGATTTTTGGATGATTTATTCCTACCGGCGATGAAGCAAAGAAAGAAAAAAAATCCAGATATTCTTCACCGTTTTTTTCATCTACAATTGTTAAGTCGTGACTTCTATTCAGATCGAGAACAAATTCAAATCCATCAATCAGCATTTTTTTAGCTAAGGTTGAATGAACATTTTGAGCGGTTATATTTGTTTCTTTTTCTACACGAATTAAATCCATCATTTCCCACCTCACATAAAAGTGTAAACTGATCAGTTGATTAATTAAAGAATAGAAAAAATGGATGGATAGTTAGAAGACCTGTTCGAATCTTGAAACCAGATAATTACGGAGGTTCTTTCTTCCGGTTATTTTGAAAAATATTTTATACTTACGCATAACATGTTAAATTTTCTATAAAAAGATAATTATATTTAAACGCAGTTTCAATCACAAAAAGTTTGCAGACTATTATACTGCATGTCATTCAAGATGTTTGATAAAAAGAAACATTACATAAAATTAAGAATAGCTGCTGCACTGGTATCAACTATAATTGTGATTTCTTGCGGTAAAGTAAAGAACAGTGAAACCGGTGCAAATGAATATTTTTCATTTGATACATCGAAACTCGGGATGGAAGTAGTCGATCAAGAAATGGGAATTAAATTTTATCCGCCTCAAAAATGGAATTTGAGGCAAACTCATATCTCAAAGAAAATTGAATCGCGCGGTGCTGCCGTTAGACCCGAAGATAATTTTGTTTACAAACCAACTTACGTGTTCTTCAACGATTCGACAAATGGATTGCTTAGCGTTGGAAAGGTTGAAACTAAAGATACAACTTTAGCCAAAAGTGCGCAGCTTAATTTCTACAAAGGGTTGATATCCGGAAAGTACAGAGACAATCGTTTGATGAGTGTTTCGTTTGTCCATTCCAAAATTTATTTTTCACAATTCAAACTTGAGAAAGAGAATCTGACTTCGTTCAAAATTTTGTTTGAGAACCAGAAACAAGAAATAATTGAGTTCGATTACACCATTCCAGCCAAATATTTTGAGTCAACGTATCCTTCAATTAAATCATCTATTGGCTCAATTCGCCCGATGCAGTAAATTCAAAGACGAAGTATTAGTTGGAGAATAAATTGATTATAACCTATATTTTAAAAGAAAATTAAAGAATATTTAGTTGACGAAAAAAGAACACATTAAATATTGGGTTAAAACTGCTGACCATGACTTTGATGCGATGCAAGGAATTTTTGAAGCGGGCAAATATGATTGGGCCTTATTTGTCGGGCATTTGGCTTTGGAAAAAATTCTTAAGGCACATTGGGTGAAAGGCAACGAAGGAAGTACCCCTCCAAAGATTCACGACCTTTTGAAACTGGTGAATGAATCGAATCTTAAGTTAAACGATGCTGACAAAGAATTTCTGCTTGAAGTCAATGATTTTAATATTGAGGTACGTTACATAGATTATAAGCTGGATTTTCATAAAAAATGCACGAAGGAATTTGCGGAAGAATACATAACAAAAATCAGAGAGCATTATAATGCATTCAAAAGAAAACTTGAATAATCTGATATCTCAGTTACTAAATTTAATAAGAGATGAAATTAATATTAAGGGAGTATATTTGTTTGGCTCATACGCAAAGGGGAACGCAAATGAATACAGCGACATTGATCTAGCAATAGTCTCCGATAATTTTGAAGGCAGCAGGTTTTTTGATAAGAAACGAATAAACAAATATTTGCTAAAGACCACTACTGATTTTGAAATCTATCCATTCAGAACAGAAGAATTTACCGAAGATGACCCATTTGTTGCGGAAATTTTGAGAACTGGGATTAAGATAATTTGAAATGATTATTTTCTGGGGTTGACTTCTTATAATGTATATTATAGGAAAGTCATCAAATAAAATAA
>CAZQQC010000149.1:0-6104 GCA_964595365.1 uncultured Melioribacter sp. | reverse complement strand
CGAAAATTATTCATGAGATTTTTAGTCATGGTTGAACGTTCTATTCTTGTTATCAATTCCTGTAATTTTATTTTGCCTGGCTAGTAAATTTTATGCAAAGTTTATCGCAAAAAATCTAGGAGAAGATTCATATAACCCGACACCCGCAATAACAATAAACGACGTACAGGATTACTTTCCAACAAAACTTTATGTTGTATTCGCACATCATTTTTCTGCAATAGCATGCGCATGACCAATTATAGGCCCAACGATGGCTGTGCTTTACGGATTTATTCCTGCATGGATGTGGGTGGTAGCGGGCGGAATTTTTCTTGGCGCAGTTCATGATTTTACAACTATGTTTATCAGTCTGCGCGAAAAAGGAAAATCAATTGCAGAAGTTGCAAGAAATACTCTCGGCAAAACCGGTTTCAATTTGATGATTACTTTTACAATTATGATGCTGCTCCTTGTGTGCTCATCTTTTTTAAGCGCAACTGCAATTTCTTTAACATCGCTTTGGCCTCTTTCAAAGCTCGGCGTTGAAGAAAGCGATACAATCCTAAAAACAATTACTATGGATGGAATCGCTTACGGAAAAATCGGAGGCATCGCATCTACATCTGTAATTTTTATAACCATCTGCGCACCTTTTATCGGCTGGCTGATTCATAAGAAAGGAATAAAAACATTATACGCTTACTTACTCGCATCCGCGATCTGCACAATTTCTATCTTGCTTGGAATTCAATTTCCGGTTTCGTTGCAGCCGTTTTATTGGATGATAATAATTTCGATTTATGTTTTGATCGCTTCGGGAACACCGGTCTGGATAATTTTGCAGCCGCGCGATTTTATAAACGTACAAATTCTTTACTGCGGAATTCTTTTAATGGTAATCTCCCTGCTGTTTGTTGGATTCGGCGGCGCAGTTGTTTCACTTCCAAGTCTAAATTTTGCCGAAGGCGCTAAAAGTCTCGGCATAATTTGGCCCATGATGTTTATAACAATCGCATGCGGCGCAATTTCCGGTTTTCATTCTCTCGTAGCCGGTGGAACAACTTGCAAACAAATTTCAAACGAAACCGATGCCCGTATAGTAAGTTTCAATTCCATGCTCCTGGAATCTCTGCTTGCTGTCTGTGTTCTTCTGGCAATTGGTGTGGGATTAAATTTTATCGACTACAAATCTATCGTATGGCCATCGGATCAGTCGGTTAAGTCAAATCCAATTTTAGGATTTTCTCTTGCGGCGGGAAATTTATTTCATCAAGGTCTTGAAATACCAATCTCTCTCGGAACCGTTTTTGGAATTTTGCTCGTTGAAGGATTTGTAATTACAACTCTCGATGCTGCGGTCAGATTGAATAGATATTTATTCGAAGAGTTATGGACGATCCTTTTTACGAATCCCAAACCCTTCCTCAAAAATTACTGGTTTAATTCTTTATTGACTGTTATTTTCATGTTCATTCTTGCGTACTCAAATGCATTCTCTGTTCTCTGGCCGATATTTGGAACAGCGAACCAGCTTCTTGCCGCTCTTGCACTTATAACTACTGCAAGCTGGCTGGTAATAAAAGGGAAAAAATATCTCTTTGCTCTCTTCCCTGCTCTCTTCATGCTTGCAACAACAATCACGGCTTTAGTAATATTGTTTTTAGATTACGTTGAGAAGAGGAATTACATTTTAATTGTGGTAGATGTTTTTCTTTTTATGCTTTCGCTTGGAGTTGTGGTTCTGGCAGTAAATGTTTTCTGGAAAAAGAATAAACGGGAAATTGTTTTAGCAAAATGATTTTTAAAAACTAATAACTGCGTGAACTTAAGTGCGGTCAGTGCAATGCATCTCTTCCCCCGGGTCATTGCGTCTGCTTGCGGCGCATCTTCATGCACAAAGGTCGTTGCTGCTGCCAAAAAAATTTTTCTTTACTTGACACATCTATCTCTTTGATTTATATTTTCACACAAGATTATGAAAAACAGCGAGACGAATAACACAATTAATTTAACAGCCGATGCATGTTGTTGCTGCCCCATTTATAGCCCGACATCGGAGGACTTGATCTAGCATTCAATTTACAACAAAATAAATTTTAAGAAAAGCCCTTCATGTAGTGAAGGGCTTTTTTATTCAAACAAAATCAATGGTATGAAACTCGGAGGAAGCATGCCTTTGCTGAAACGTAACGTTGGCTCTGTACAGGCAGGTCCGCCGACTGCCTTGTGCAGCTTTTGCGCGGCGAGGAGTCCCCATCTATTCACCGGGGCGAAGGCAGATTAAATATATTTTGGGAATATCTATTTTACAGAATTATTTACATGCATAAATCAAATTACAAATGAGTCAATTACACAACTAACCTTACGCAAGGTTTGTTCTACAATGAAAAATATAACTGTAAAACGGATTTTTTTTCTAAAACAACAAAAATTCGTTTGTCAAATCTAAGCCTTGCGTAACATCAGTAAATAACATTCTTTTGAAGGAGGCGATATGACTTACAAAAATATTTTAGAAACTATCGGGAACACACCGCTTGTAGAAGTTACGAGATTGGATACCGGAAAGTGTCGCCTATTTTTAAAATTAGAGAATCAGAATCCCGGCGGTTCAATAAAAGATAGAATTGGACTATCGATGATTACTGCAGCAGAACTGCAGGGATTCTTAAAACCCGGCGGTACCATAATTGAGGCAACTGCCGGTAACACCGGCATCGGGCTTGCATTAGTTGCAAGAATGAAGGGTTATAAAATCATTTTAGTTATTCCCGATAAGATGAGCCAGGAAAAAATTAATCATCTTCATGCATTAGGCGCCGAGATAATCATTACACGTTCTGATGTTAGCAAAGGTCATCCCGAATATTATCAAGACCTTGCACTTAGTATTGCAAAAAAAACGGGTGCGTACTATGTAAATCAATTCGAAAATCCGGCTAACCCTTTAGCCCATGAAACTACTACCGGACCGGAAATTTGGGAACAGATGGATCACAAAATTGATGCTGTTGTTGTAGGAGTTGGTTCATCAGGCACAATAACAGGATTAACACATTTCTTTAAGAAGGTATCAGACACAGTGGAAATAATTTTGGCTGATCCAAAGGATTCTGTTCTTGCAGAATATATCAACACAGGCAAAATCACCAGTGAAGCCGGCACATGGCTGGTAGAAGGGATTGGAGAAGATTTTATTCCAAAAATTGCCGACTTTTCATTAACAAAAAAAGCATATGTAGTGAGCGATCAAGAAAGTTTCTATGCAGCAAAAGAGTTAGTAAGAAGCGAAGGGATTCTTGCTGGCTCTTCTTCTGGCACACTTCTTAGTGCTGCGCTAAAGTACTGCAAGGATCAGTCCTCTCCTAAACGAGTAGTTACTTTTGTATGTGACAGCGGCAATAAGTATTTATCAAAAATGTATAACGATTATTGGCTTCTCGATCAAGGTTTATTTCAAAGAAAACAATATGGAGACCTTCGCGATATTATATCACGGCGTTTTGAAGATCATGCTACTATTTGTGTCAAACCGGATGATACTTTGCTTACCGCCTACAAGCGTATGAAGATTTATGAAATCTCCCAGCTGCCGGTATTGAATCAAGAAAAAATTGTTGGAATTATTGATGAATCCGATCTATTGCTTACTCTGTATTCCGGAAACCATACAATAAATGATGAGATTAAAGAAATTATGACGACGGAGTTAAAAATCATTAGAATCACCGATACGATCCATTCGCTTGTTGAAATTCTTAATTCCGGTTTAGTAGCTATTGTTGAAGACGAGAATAATAATTTTCAGGGACTAATTACAAAAATTGATCTTATAAATCATTTACGACGAGGCAACATAATATGAGCAGGTACGGATTTTCTACAAAGGCTATTCACACAGGTGAAGAACCGGACTATAGAGAAGGTGCAACTGGCGACATAGTTCCACCGATTCATCTTTCAACTACTTTTGCGCGGCAGTTAGTTGAAAAACCAACTGCAGGATATGAATATTCCAGATCACTGAATCCATCAAGAAAATACCTGGAAGAAAAACTTGCCGCACTGGAAAATGCAAAATACGGTTTGTCTTTCGCTTCCGGTCTGGCTGCCGAATCCACTCTCCTTTTTGCTTTGCTTACTCGAGGCGATCATGTTGTTTGTTTTGACGATCTCTATGGAGGAACCAAGAGATTATTCAATGAAGTATTTTCCAATTACGACATTGAATTTACTTTTGTCGACGCCTCAATACCATCGAAAGTTGAAGAAGTAATAAAAAAAGAGACAAAGTTATTGTGGGTTGAAACACCTTCGAATCCACTGTTAAAATTATGTGACATACAAGCTGTTTCGGCAATTGCAAAAAGACACAACCTTATTCTAATTGTAGATAATACATTTCTATCACCTTACTTTCAGAATCCGCTCGATTTAGGTGCCGATATAGTAATACATAGTTCCACCAAATACATCGGCGGTCATTGCGACGTTGTAAATGGTTCTGTAATGCTTTCTAACGATGAACTCTACGATAAAATAAAACACAGGCAGAATGCAGTTGGAGCCATTCCCTCGCCTTTTGATTGCTTCCTTGTTATGCGCGGAATAAAAACTCTCTCTCTGCGTATGGAACGCCATAATTATAATGCACTGATGATCTCAGAGTATCTTGAGAAACATCCGAAAGTTAAAAAAGTTATTTACCCCGGATTATTTTCGCACCCGCAGCACACACTTGCAAAGACGCAAGCAAGAGGTTTTGGAGGAATTATTTCTTTTGAGCTATCCGGAAATATCAACGACGCAAAGATATTTCTTCAGAGCTTACAGCTAATTAAGATTGCCGAAAGTCTCGGAGGTGTTGAATCGTTGATCGAACTGCCTGCGATAATGACTCATTCATCCGTCTCTGAAATAGAACGAAAACGTATTGGAATTTCTGACACTTTGATTAGAATCTCGGTAGGTATTGAAGACATACAAGATTTAATTGACGACTTAGAGAAGGCATTTGAAAAAATATAACCTTCTGCTTTTTCATTCTTCAAAAAGGGAGACATTGAGGCAGTATTTTACAAAATTGCACTGCTTTGATAAACTTGATAGACAAAATGAATTTATCATAAACACAAGAGTGTACAATCCGGCCTAAGATTGCCGGTCATTTCGACAAAACATTATTTATATACTCTCATTGCATTCAATATTGCTATTATTGCCACTCCCATATCTCCGAACACAGCTTCCCACATTGTTGCAATTCCAAATGCGCCAATAAGAATGAAAAATAATTTAACTCCCATTGCAAACGCAATATTCTGCCAGACTATACTTCTTGTTCGTTTCGCGACTTCAATTGCATTTACAACTTGCATTGGTGAATCTGCCATCAGCACAACATCGGCTGTTTCAACTGCTGCATCGGAACCGAGCGCGCCCATCGCAATTCCAACGTCGGCACGTGCTATTACCGGTGCGTCGTTTATACCATCGCCAACAAATGCAATTTTGCCGTCAGTTGTCTTCTCAAGCAATTTTTCGATATGTTCAACCTTGTTTTCCGGCAGAAGCTCCGGGTAAAATTCTTTTATGCCAAGCTTCTTTGCATAAATCTTGGTAGTGTTTTCGTTATCACCTGTGAGCATAACAGTTTTTACATTAAGTTTATTGAGCGCATCGATTGCTTCGGCAGCTTCATTTTTTAATGAATCGGATATTACAATGTATCCCGCATATTTTTTATTTACTGCAACGTGAACTGCCGTTCCTTCTATATCGCATTTTTCGTGTCCAATATTTTCTTTATGAAGCAGCTTATCGTTCCCGACTAAAATTTCATCGCCATTTACTTTTACCTGAATACCGTGACCGGAAATTTCTTTCACTTCACTAATATCACTTTGCTGTACCTCGTTATTGTAAGCATCCAAAATTGATTTTGCTATAGGATGACTTGAGTTCGCTTCTGCATAAGCTGCGTATTTAAGAATATCTTCTTCTTTCAATCCATTAGCTGTAACTATCCTGGCAACTTTAAATTCACCTTTAGTCAGCGTTCCGGTTTTATCGAACACGACTGTTTTTATTTTTGTAAGAGCATCAAGATAGTTGGAACC
>CAZQQC010000148.1:0-6110 GCA_964595365.1 uncultured Melioribacter sp. | reverse complement strand
GAAGTATGGTCGAAGGATGCGCTTGCTATTCTTGCTGACATTGGTATCGCTACAAGAAATATTTCAAAGGAAGAAGCGTTTGAAGCGTTTAATTATGTCATCAAACATTGTTTAAAGAAACCGCTCCGCTGGTCAAAGTGGAAGGGAGTTTTAATCGGCGCAGATCATTTTGCTTCTGCTTTGGATGGAAAAATAGAAGATCATCTGCCGCACATTTTTGCAGCGCCAAATCTTTCGGCATTTGATGAACGCTCAAATGAGTTGTACCCGTTATCACTTATTCCTGCTGATGACAAACGTCCGCATACTTTAGTGGTTGCACCAACCGGTGCAGGCAAAACAGATTTCTTAATACGGCGATGTAAGGGAAGAGTTTTTTACACACTGCCGTTTCAAGCGTCAATCAACGCAATGTACGAACGATTCAAAAATCAACTGCCGGATCAAAAAGAAATCCGTCTGCTTCATGCATCCTCTAAGTTAACAGTGAAAGGAAATAATTCTTACGAAGAAAAAGTTTTGCAGGATAAAGTCGGCGCATCAATTAAAGTTCTTACCCCGCATCAGCTTGCATCATTAATTTGCGGAACGCGCGGTTTTGAGGCGTTGGCAATCGACATCATGGGAAACGATGTAATACTTGATGAGATTCATTCGTACTCGGACGTTTCGCAATCTATGGTGCTGGAAATAATAAGAGCGCTGCTGAAACTGAAATGCAGAATTCATGTCGGCAGTGCTACGATGCCGTCAGTTTTGCAAAAGAAAATTCTACGATTGCTCGGGGGGAAGAAGCAAACGTATTGTAAGTCATTAACCAAAAATAAGCTCGATACATTTGATAGACACCGAATTCTCAAGTGCAAATCTTTTGACGAAACTGTTCCGATCATTCGGCAGGCTTTAAGTGAGGACAAAAAAGTTCTGATCGTTTGTAATAAAGTTGATACTGCTCAACAGAGATTTCGCTACTGTAAAGATTTGTTCCCGGAAATCCCATTAATGCTTTTGCACAGCCGCTTTCGCCGGAAAGATCGAAGCGAAGCTGAGAATAAATTGCGAGAAGAATTTGATAAATCTTCCGAAGCCTGCATTGTTGTTTCCACTCAGGTTGTTGAAGTCAGTCTTGATATCAGCTTCGACATAATGATAACCGAATGCGCGCCTCTGGATAGTTTGATTCAGAGATTCGGAAGAATTAACCGAAGAAGAACAAAAGAAAGTGTAAGCGAGAGAATGATAAAATCGATATACGTTATTCAACCGCCGAAAGAAAGCAAAGATTGCTTGCCGTATCAAAAAGAAATTTTGTCAAACAGTTTTGAGCAATTACCGGATAACGAAATATTACACGAGTGCGATTTACAAAAGAAAATTGATTCCGTATTCCCGAAGCTGGAGGTCGTTCCAATAGGAACACATTTAGTTTGGGAAAAAGATGATTTTCTTCTAACTGAACTTTGTCATTATCCATCGTCGGTTTTGATGGAGACGTTAAGTATTGAATCCGCAACGGCGGTATTGCAATCGGACTTAGAGCAATATGAAAAAGGAAACGGCGAAGAAAGAATAAGTTTGGAAATTCCCATTCCGCGAAGTTCACGGTTCCGCAAGTTCACAAATTTCGGTTACTCCAAATATGGATCATGCCCGATAATCATTCATGATGATCTGTACAAACCGGATTTAGGATTGGAGTGGAAAGAAATTGATACAATCATTTAAAAGCTGGAGGTGAAAGCTATGTACACATCTTTTATTGGTCAAAGATTTTTAGAGATTTATAACAAAGAGAAAAAGAAGAAGCTAACTGCGAAAGAGTTTTTTGAAAAGGAAGTTTTTAAAAAATTTTATAATCACGAGAAATATTTCAAGTGGGTGGTTAACTCTCCATTTGTCCAAAAACTTTCTGCAAGAGATAGTAAAACCGTAAAAACATTTGAAGAAAAACAAAATACCAGACTTCGTAAACTTTATTATAGAATCGAACAGGAACCAGCTGATAGCAGCTTTGCGATTGGATTCCCTTCAGCAACGGACACATATGATACGTCTGGTCAAGTAACAAACATTTGCCTTCCTTTAGATAAAGAAGATATACTTTTTTCATGGATCGGAGCAGGCTTTGGTATCGAGATAGAAGGTGGGCAAGTATGGTATATAAACGATGAAAAAATTCTTCTAACGATTTATGAAGGTTGGGATTTATATCGCAAACAGCTAGAATCTAGAGCTATTGATTTGAAGGGAAATGAGATTGATGCATGGAATACTATTTGGCTTGAGTACAAATATAATTCAAACGCCGCTTCCCCAAAATTCATAATCGATAATTATGTTGAAATTATATCTACCGGGAAAGATAAAGGTAAATATGCCATAAAGAGCATGAATTGGATTAGAGTACTGTTCTTACTAGCTAAAATTTTCCCGAACCGGCAAATTCCAATTTTTAGTGCAAGCTATATTTTCAAAAAACAGAAATATTCTTCAATTGGCTTTATTATTTTGAATTTGCCTCAGGTACAAAAACTATTTCAGTTTTACCCCAAGATATTTGGCTCGTCGAATGCCCTTTCAAATACTGAGCTTGAAAAGATTTACACTGCTGAAATGGGTTTTGAACGAGCCGCGATGTTTGGTGTAATTGGATTGAGGGCGCTTGAGCCAAGTGATTTTGAAAATTTTATGAAGGATAAGAAAACAAAAAGGGAAGTTAATAAGACAACCATTTTTATTTACAAATTATGGATCATAGCTATGTTAAATAAAGAAGAACTACTGGAATTATCTAAACAAGCAGCTCAAAAATTGTACGACTACTTTGAAAAAAGTGAATCAGGTACAAGAAACAAACGTGAACAACTTGTCAAAGATATTCTGGGAACAAGAAAAAGAGAATCTCTATTTGAAGCACTAAATTCTTTATCAGATAGTGATCTTCAATATGCACCCTGGGTACAACTAGTTAAAAACAAAGTTATGTCAAGCATATCTATTGATAACGTGCGTTTATTCGTTGATTTAATTAAAACGGATTTTAATGCACTTAGATTTGAAAAAAATTCAAACAATAACTCATAGGAGAAAAAATGAAACAGTCATTTCTATTCCTGCGTGGCTTACGCCAAGTTTCACATAGTGTATTTTGCGTTGAGAATGGACAAAAACACTATTGGGATAATCAATTTGAGCAAGTAGTAGCTTATTCAAGTGGGCAACAAGTGAAAAGATCTATCATGGATTCGGTTCTACGATCAATGAACGTCGCTCCAGCGCCAGTCACATTCAATAGTAAAATTGAAGATGAGTCCATAAAACCAAAACAAGCTTTTTCAATTTGTGATCCTACATATGTTGATCAATTGTTGGGCGGATGGATGTTGGCAAAATCAAAGGCAGACAAAGGTAAGTCAAAGAAAAAAATCGAATCCGATGATGAAGATGTTATCGAAGAAGGGGAAGAGCTTTCAAAATCAAAAACCATCAAAAGAAGAAGCCCATTATCTATTTCTGCTATGAGGCCACTTCATCCCCTCTTAGCAAATACTACAACAGAGAATTTAACCTTTGATCGAAGCGGGCAACCTGCAACTTATGATCTAAACGACACATCAAATGCACACAAAATAATAATTAGAGATAGCAAGGGTAATATTATGTCTGCTGAGCAAATCGAGACTTTTATTAAAGGAAAAGATTTGCCTCCAGTACCTCCGAGAATTTGGGTGCCCGATAAAAAAGGATCAAACAGAAGAGCCAGTGGATTATTCGTTTTCGACATTGCGATCGACCTCCGGAATCTATTTTGTGTTTCCCTTAATCAACATGAACCTGAATTAGAACAACCAATTATTGATAAGCTCATTTCCTTAAAATGGAAAAAAATAAGAAATGTATTTGGAGAATGTCTCATATGCCCCGAGAGCGAAAGGGAAAAAATTATTCAAGCTCTATCTCACGGATTAATTAATTGGAGAATTACCAGCAATCAATCCAGAACGTTTAGTTTGATGGAAACACTTGCTATCGCAATCAGCGATAATGCTAATAAAGTTGCTAGCGCAATCCGGGCAAAATTATCCGAAGAAACAGAAAAGCCGAAAGCTATACCTATCATTGATGACAGTGTCGGCACTGAAATGTTTATCGGACTGCCGTGTGACGGATACATTCAAGGTGTTCACGGAACTGCAAACGCGCTTGAAGATGCGGAAGAACGATTGGTAGAATTGATGCTCGGATTCGATTATGAAAACCAATTACAATAATTCGTGGTAATTCGTGTCGTTCGTGTTCCATAAGTGAAACAACGCTAATTCCTAATCGCGTCACCATGACCGGCACTCAAATAGCATATTATTTTCTTTGTCACAGAAAACTGTGGTTGTTTGTCCGCAACATCGATATGGAACAAACAAGTGATACAGTGGCAATGGGTAAATTCATTTCCGAATCGACCTACGAACGCGAGAAACATGAAATTCATATCTCGGATGACGAAGACGATATCGTTCTGGATTTCTACGACGATAAGACAAAGATAATCCACGAAGTAAAGAAATCCGATAAAATGGAAGAGACACACATCTGGCAGGTAAAATTTTACATTTCCGTTTTAGAAAATAAAGGAGTTGATGGAGTAATCGGGGAAATAGATTATCCTAAGCTTCGTGAAAAAGTAAAAGTAGAGTTAACCAATAAAGATAGAAAAGAGCTAAAAAAAATCCGTGCCGAAATCAAAAAGATAGTTGAACAAAATATCCTGCCGGAGATAATTAATAAACCGTTCTGTAAGCAATGCGCATATTACGACCTTTGTTATGTTTGATGAGGGGTGGATAGAACACGGATTACACGGACAACACAGATTAACACGGAGGAAAAAATGTTACATGAAGAATTAACCAAAAAAATTATTAAAGCGTTTTATATGATTAATGATGCTCTTGGATATGGTTTTCTTGAAAAGGTTTATGAGAATGCAATGTTAATTGAATTGAAAAAAATGGGTTTGGAAGTCAAACAACAAAAAAATATTAAGGTATATTATGATGGAAAAGAGGTCGGAGATTATTTTGCGGATTTGATAGTAGAAAATTTGGTGATAATTGAATTAAAAGCTGCTGAATCATTATGCCCTGAACATGAAGCACAATTAATCAATTATTTGAGAGCAACTTATATAGAAGTCGGATTGCTTTTTAATTTTGGCAGAAAAGCAGAATTTAAAAGAAAAATATTTACAAATGATCAAAAAAAGATTCCGTGAAAGTCCGCGTAATCCGTGTCGTCCGTGTTCTATCCAACAATGCGAGAATAACCAATGAAACGAAACTATTACATTTTTAGCAGTGGAAAGCTTATCCGCAAAGACAATACACTGTATTTCGAACCAGGCGAGAGCAAAGACCCCGAAGAGATTGAGCCTGAGGAAGATGAAATTGCCGTTGACGATGATTCAATTTCCGAAACTGTAGCGGAAGAAAGTGAACCGCGCAAATTACCGCGTAAACCAATTCCGGTGGAAGACATCGATTCCATTTATTGTTTCAACAGACTGAGGTTCAATACAAATTTTTTGAATTTCATTGCTCAAAAGGAAATTGTACTTCACCTGTTCAATTATTACGGTTATTACACCGGTTCGTTCTATCCGCGGGAGCCGTATGTGTCCGGTAAACTGCTTGTCGAACAGGTTGGTTCATATACTAACAACGAAAAAAGAATTGTCCTGGCAAAAAGATTTGTAGAAGGTGCAGCCGAAAATATTAAAAAAAATTTGCAGTATTATAATGCAAGGGATAAAGATTTATCCTACTTCCTTGAAAAGACTAACGAATTGAGTGCAAAAATTGAAACAACAAATGATGTTCATGAACTAATGGGAATTGAAGGTAACATACGTTCCAACTATTACTTTGCGTGGAATTTAATTATCGATCGAGAAATTAAATTTGAAAAACGTCAAAAGCATCCTCCAACAAATCCAATTAATGCACTTATATCCTTTGGAAATTCGCTTGTTTATCCATCCGTACTAAGCGAAATAGATAAAACACAACTAAACACTTTAATAAGCTTCTTGCATGAACCGGGTGAAAGAAGAA
>CAZQQC010000147.1:0-6192 GCA_964595365.1 uncultured Melioribacter sp. | reverse complement strand
AATCAAAGCTTTATAGAAAAGATTAAATCGCTTAAACCGGAATACGTTTTCGTAGATGAAGCACACTGCATCAGCGAATGGGGGCATAATTTTCGCCCGGGTTATAGAAAGATTAAATCGTTTATCGATTACATCGGCATAAAAAAAATTTCGGCGTTCACGGCAACAGCAACGGAAGATGTACGTAAAGATATAATCGAGCAGTTGGGATTGGTCTTGCCAAAAGCAATCGTCAGAGGATTTGAACGTAGCAATCTTCACTTACACGTTATACAAACTTCGCACAAAAAGGAAAAGTTGATCGAAATTCTTTCGATGAATCCCTGCTGCAGTATCATTTATGCTGCCACAAGAAAATTTACAGAAGAGATCACGGAACATTTGCGTTCATACCGAATCGAAGCTGTCTATTATCACGCAGGCCTAACTACCGAACTAAGAAGATTAATTCAAGATGATTTTATAAGCGGAAGGGTTCAAACAATAGTTGCTACAAATGCCTTCGGGATGGGAATCGACAAAAGCAACATCCGGACAATTGTCCACTTCAATATGCCGGGAACAATTGAAAACTATTATCAAGAAATTGGAAGAGCAGGGCGAGACGGGAACGAATCAAACATTTTTCTTTTGTACGATGAGAAGGATAAAATCATTCAACAGTTTTTCATCAACAGTTCATTCCCGACCCGCGAGCAAATTGAATCGGTTTACGATGCACTCTGCAATAGAAGCAGCATTGCGTTAGGAGTACATTTTGAAGATGCAATTTTGGTGGACAAGAATTTTTATTCGCTGCTTCAGCCGAAAAAAATTTCAAACGGGATCATTGATTCGGCAATAAGAATTCTGGAAGAATCCGGTTATTTGAAAAGGAAATCGCCGTCAGATCACAAACATTTTTGTAAGTTTTTGCTTGAACCGTCCAGGTTAAGTTTATATGTAAAATATTTTGTCGATAACGAGCTTAAAGATTTAGTTCTTCTTGTTGCTCGTGATTACGGCGCGGGTGTCTTTTCGCAAAAAATTTCTCTGAACATTTTAAATCTCGCGCACGTTTTAGAAACGACTGCTGAAGAAATTTCTGATCAGTTGGAAACTTTATCGCGTGCCGGTATTGTGGAATATGAGAGACCTACTTTTGAGCCGTCTGTTTATCTGACTGCTGAACGTGTTAAGGCATCTGTATTAAAACTGGATCTAGAAAAAACAAAAAGCATTATGGAGCATTCAAAGACGAAACTTGAAAAAATGATCGATTATGTTTTTACAGAAGAATGCCGCTTCAAATATATTCTGGAATACTTTGGTCAAACAAGCACAGGTTACAGATGCGGCAAATGCGATAGATGTACCGGTACCGTAGAGTTGAAGCAAAGCACATTGGATTATCTTGAAGAGATCATAGTTCAAACCGTATATGAAGCTAAAATTCCGTTGAAGAAAAAATATATTGTTCCGCTGCTCACCGGAAAATCAAAACATCCGTCAATCAAAAAGTTTTCGACGTTCGGAACGTGCGTTCATTTCAAGAACAAAGAAATTGAAAGAGCGATCGAATCGCTTCTTCATTCAAAAATGCTTGCAGATTCTAACGATGCGGTAGTACTTGCCAACGTTGCAATTGAAGATTATATCGAACCGGTTGTTGATAAAAAAGAAATTTCCAATGCCAGTTTTGAAAACGAGTTGAGACTTTTCAATCTTCTGCGTCAAATCCGAAAAGAAGCTGCTGCCAGGTTTAATCAGCCGCCTGAAATAATTTGCCCGGATGAAGTATTAAGATTAATTGCGAAGGAGAAACCGGTAACGCATACCGCGCTTCTTAAGATCAAAGGATTCAACAAAAGAATATTAAACAAGATTGGCGATGATTTTTTAAGCATCATCCAGGAATATCTTCAGTCAAATAATTTGTCGCGTTTGCTTAAAGACAAAAATTTGCCAGATCAAGCATTTAAAATTTTAGAATTGGTTCAGAAGAAATACTCACTTCCCGATATTGCTGCTTTCACCAGACTGCCCGAGTCTGTCTTATCGGCTCAGATAGAAACGCTGATCGAAATGATTCCGCACCTTGAGATTAACTCGTTGTTTGAAAAAAAAGAATTAGAATTGATAAACAAGAAAATTGATTCCGGCGTGACCGGTTTAAAAGAATTGCGCATCGAGCTGGAAGAAAAAATCGGTTATGCTAAATTGAGAATTGCACTGGCAAAGAAGAAAGTTACCGAATAACTCACCTTATGCAAGGTTTGATGTACCGTGAGAAGTTAAAATTGCAGAACGATATTTTCTCTAAAACAACCAAAGTTCGTTTATGAGGTCCAAACTTTGGGTAACATCAGTTAATAACGCTTTGTGTTTTCAAACTATCCAGTATTACTTTAGCCCGTTTGAAAAATTCATCCCATTCTTTTGGATCGTTCTGGTAATCTTTCAAAGCAGATTTAAATTTGTCCTGAGTGATTTTGTATTTATCAAAAACTCTCTCCCGGTAAAAACGAAGTGAATCGGGATTGAAATCGTACTTGCCTTCCGCAACAAGATTTTCGACGTATACCTTTGCCAGCAAATCTCTAGAATATTTTTTTTGTGAGCAGTAAGAAAAAATAAACGAGCCTGCAATAAGTGCACAGAGCAGAAATTTATTTTTTCCGGCTGGCTTCAAATAAAATTTTCTTTTCACGGTCGGTTAAGTTTTGATAGCCGCTCTGGCTGATTTTATCTAAAATTCTATCTATCTCTTCTTGCGAAATGGAATCATCTTGTTTCGGGTTGTCGTTGATATCGTAGAATTTGGCATCCTCAACATCTTCTTTTTTGACAGTACTTCTAAACGTTCGACCAAATTTGCTGGAAGAGAATGGGTCTTTCGGTTTTCTGAATGAATTTAAAATCCTCCGTCCGCTAAATTCATTTCGTCTATCTAAAATTATGAAAAGAAACCCGACTAAAGCTCCACCGGCATGCGCAATGTGGGCTATCACACTTTGGTTGCCTACAGACATGAATTCGAATATGACCATAATTGTAATTAAGTATTTTGCTTTAATCGGAATTAGGAAATAGAGAAAGATGTAACGATCTGGAAAGAACATGGCGAATGCAATCATCACACCGTATACTGCACCGGAAGCTCCGATAGTTGGTGCCGATTCTTGTGATAAGAGAGGGGGAATTATTGTCTGCGCTATGCCCGCACCCAGACCGCATGCCAGATAGAAAAGTAGAAACTTTCTCGATCCCATCACATTTTCAATTTCCATCCCGAACATCCATAGCACGAACATATTGAACAAGATGTGGGAAAAACCTCCATGCATAAATTGATAGGTAAACAACTGCCAGATTTGAAAATTGTATGGAATGCCGGCTTGATCTACACCTGTAATTGGGTTTAAAGCAAAGTAATGATTTAAAATGTACCAACCGGGTACACCGCTAAAGCTCATATTTTCAAAAATCATCTGTACGAAATAAACCACAACATTCGCGATCAGCAAATTTTTCAACACCGGTGGGAAGAAACTGAATCCTCCATATCCGGATGGTTTATAATAATCTCGTGAATCTAATCCCATCTACTTTCCATTCTAATTATCAATACACCTTGTACAAGGTTTGATCGATCGTGAAAAATTAAAATTGCAAAACGAGTATTTTCTCTAAAACAACAAAAATTCGTTTGTCAAGCCCAAACCTTGCATAACATCGGTAATTAAGTTAAACTTTTTCTTTCAATAACACCATTGCTAGGAATAAGAGTATGATTAAGAAAGAGTTCTAAATTCTTCTACAACATATTCCAATTTATGTTCTCACCATACATCTCGCTTTTTCTCATTACTAGTTGTCGTCATTCAAAGCAAAAACACCGGGCAAAATTTTCCCTTCCAGAAATTCTAAAGAAGCACCGCCGCCTGTTGAAACATGAGTTACCTTATCATCAAGTCCGGCTTTCTTAATTGCAGCCGCAGAGTCTCCGCCGCCTATTATTGTTACAGCACCATGCGCGGTAGCTTGAGCAAGAGCTAATGCAATTTCATCGGTTCCTTTGGAAAAGTTATCAAATTCAAATACGCCCATGGGGCCGTTCCAAATAATTGTGTTGCTCGAAAGAATTACTTCTTTGAATTCATCGATGGTTTTAGGTCCAATATCCAGTCCCATTTTATCCGAAGGAATTTTATCTGCATCAACAACGGAAGCTGGAGATTCATTCTTGAATTCTGATGCAACAACACTATCTTGCGGCAGAATTACTTTTGCTTTCGACGTTTTGAATTTTGTAAGTATTTGCTTAGCCAAATCGATCTTTTCTTCTTCAAGAAGTGACGAGCCAATTTCATATCCCATTGCTTTGTAAAAAGTGTAAGCCATTCCGCCGCCTATCAATAAATTATCAACTTTCGGCAGAAGGTTTTCGATGACGTCAATCTTTCCTGAGATTTTTGATCCACCTAAAATTGCTGTAAACGGGTGGACCGGATTTGAAACTGCTTCGCCAAGATATTGCAATTCTTTCTGCATCAAATAACCAGCAGCGCAGACTGTAATATATTTCGTAACGCCTTCGGTTGATGCGTGCGCTCTATGCGCACTTCCGAATGCATCGTTGATGTAAATGTCGCCAAGTTCAGCAAGCTGCTGTGCGAATGCTGTATCATTCTTCTCTTCTTCAGAATGAAACCGCAAATTTTCAAGCAAAACGACTTCACCGTCTTTGAGTGAGTTAACTATTGCTTTTACCTGATCGCCAACACAATCAGAGGCAAACTTAACATCTTTGTCTAAAAGTTCACCCAGGCGGATAGCAACCGGTTTTAAACTGTACTTAGGGTTTGATCCACCTTTTGGTCTTCCGAGATGGCTCATCAATATACACCTGCCGCCATCGTTAATTATTTTTTTTATAGTGGGAAGCGCTGCTGTAATTCTGATATCGTCTGTAATTTTTAAATTCTCATCGAGTGGGACATTAAAATCCACGCGAACTAAAACTCTTTTTCCTTTTAAATTTATTTTGTCAATGGTAAGTTTACCCATAATATTTTCTCCGAAAAAAAACTATTAACTAAAAAAAAGACGCAGCCAAAACCTGGTCTGCGTCTTGGCTTCAATTATCAAATAACTTACTTAGCCATTTTCAACAGAAGATCTACAGTCCGGCTCGAGTATCCCCACTCGTTATCGTACCACGAAACAATTTTGAAGAATCTCTTTTCGCCTTTCAAATTGTTTTGCATCGTAGCTAACGAATCATAGATGGATGATCTTTCGTCGTGGATAAAATCAGTTGAAACGACCTCTTCGTTGCAGTAACCCAAGATTCCTTTGAGGTAAGTCCCGGAAGCTTTTTTCATCAAACCGTCGATTTCCTCAATTGAGGTATCTCTTGTAGCACGGAATGTTAAATCGACAACTGATACATCTGCTGTTGGAATACGGAAAGACATTCCTGTAAGTTTACCTTTGGTTTGAGGAAGAACTTCACCAACTGCTTTTGCAGCGCCGGTTGTTGAAGGAATAATATTGATTGCTGCAGCTCGTCCGCCCCTCCAATCTTTCTTGGAAGGTCCATCAACTGTCTTTTGTGTTGCCGTGTAAGAGTGAATTGTTGTCATCAAACCGGTTTCAATTCCAATTCCTTCTTTCAATAAAACATAAACCACCGGAGCCAGACAGTTAGTAGTACATGATGCATTGGAAACAATTGTATGTTTCGCCGAATCGTATTCGTTATCATTAACACCTATTACAATAGTTTTTACGTCGCCTTTGCCTGGGGCAGAAATTAAAACTTTCTTTGCGCCGGCAGTGATATGACCTTTTGCTTTTTCAGAATCTGTGAACAAACCTGTGGATTCAATTACAATCTCAACGCCGAGTTCTTTCCATGGCAATTGCGAGGGATCTTTTTGCGCCATTATGCACTTGATTCTATGGCCGTTAACTACAAGAACGTCGTCCGATTCGGCCGAAGTATTGCTTTTCTCACTACCCAAAGTTCCTCTGAATTTGCCGTGGATTGAATCGTACTTCAGTTGATATGCGAAGTACTTTGCATCGGTACTGACATCAACTACGGCTACAACATCCACTTCTTTGCCCAGCAGACCTTTATCGGCAATGACATTGATGATTTGTCGTCCAATTCTACCGAATCCATTAATACCAACTTTTACCGCC
>CAZQQC010000146.1:0-6421 GCA_964595365.1 uncultured Melioribacter sp. | reverse complement strand
TTTTTGCGGAAGTGGTGAAATTGGTATACACGCTACTTTGAGGGGGTAGTGCCCGTTAGGGCGTGCGGGTTCGAGTCCCGCCTTCCGCACAAAGAACTAATCACGATACAAATAATTGTAATTCGACCTTAAATTAATTACCCACCTTGTGCAAAGTTTGATCTACGATGAAAAAATATAATTATCAAACGAGTATTTTCTCTAAAACAACTAAGATTTGTTTATCAAGCCCAAACCTTGCGTAACGTCAATTAATCATTTGTCCTTCCGTCCTTTTGGATATAATTGTATTTGTTTATATTCGCAAAAAATAAATCGATTTATCTGAGACAGTCACGATAAAATCTGATACTTCTGCAAAAAATTAACTACATAACGAATCCGGCTCTGCCAGGTGTATCAGTGCAAGTAAACAATTCATTAGTCCAAAACTTAGCTGCGGAAATTATCCGGATAAATTTTTCAGTATATCGATACTTACGTTTGATATTAATAGCCGGAATATCTGGAAGTTTGTTCGATAGTTTTCCTTGTGCAGCTATTCAAGTGCAAAATAAATGTACGGTCTGCGGTAAAATCACCGGTAGGAAACTTCACTGCGGAAAGGAAACTAAACATAACACCTGCACTGTTTTGATTAATAATGATGTTGTGAATTTACTGTGAGATATTTCCGGCAGTGTAATTATAATCATTCTAAAAAAAATCGATAGAGCTTAACTTGTTATGAAAAAAACGATTTTTCTTTTGTTCTGTTTTCAAGTTTTGATATTTGCTCAGATATCAACCGACCGTATGGCACAGGCGTTCAATGCATACAAAAATTCCGATTTTGGAACGGCTTACTTAATCTTCAAAGACATAATCTCGAGCGATAACCTGAACGAAGAAAAACTTGCTATGGCAAAATATTACGAAGCCGATTGCTTGCTGAACCTTGGTCAGCTTGACGGTGCCGCCGAAGCATTTGAATCTTTCATCGGCAAGTTTAGATTTTCCAATCTAAGAGAATATGCCTTATACAGGCTGGGCACTATTTATTATACAAAAACAGATTACAGGAGGTGCCGCGACCGTTTGGAGATTCTTTTCGTCGAATATCCGAACAGCCAATTTATAGGATCTGCATATTACTGGATTGGTGAAGCCTACTTTGCGGAAAATAAATTTCTGGAAGCGGAAGAGAATTTTAAAAATGCTCTCGGGCAGAGAGAAAAAAATAAATATTTACCGAACACTTACTATTCTTTAGCGCAACTTTATGAAAAGACAGGCAACTATTCAAGCGCAGTAAACTATTACGACGAATTGCTGGCATACTACAAAGAAAGTTCCCTGGCGCCTGAATCCCAGATGCGTATTGGCATTTGCTATTTTAATTTGAAACAGTACGATAATGCTATTCTTGAGCTTAGTGATGCTCTTATTAAAAAATTGCCTGAAGAAAGATTGTTCGAAGCAAAGGTTTTTCTTGCCAATTCATTTATCCGCCTGCAGGAATACTCGGATGCGGCAGGAGTTTACAACGAACTTTTACAGCAAGTTCATGGTGAAAATTATAAGAATAGAATTAATTACAATTTAGCATGGATCGATTTTCAGCTTAACGATTTTAACGCTGCGTATAAAAGATTTAAGGAATTGGCCGATACCGCAACCGATTCTTTGAAAGTGGTGTCCTTATACTGGAGCGGTGAATGTAAAAGATATTTGGGAGACAGCAAAGCGGCGAACGAAATTTTAGCCGAGTTTGTTTCTAAGTATCCGGATAATCCTCTCGCATCCCGGGCTCAACTGGGGATGGGGTCGGTTATGTATAAACAAAACGATACTGCAGATGCAGAAAAAGCTTTGATGAATGCTACAATTTCCAGCGACAAGACAACGCGCGGAAAAGCTTATACCTTGTTAGGTGAAATGAGACTAAATAAAAAAGATTACGACAATGCAAAAAACTATTTCAACGAAGCGCTGAAGCTTACAGAAGATCAGCCCGATCTGAAAAATAGGGCACTATTAGGATTGGCGGTTGCCGAATTCTATTCCGACGATTATAATTCGGCAATTTTAAATCTGACAGAATTGAAGCTACAAGCTAAAGAATTTGAGGCAGACAAAGTAAATTTTTACCTGGCGGAAAACTATTTTGCTCAGGGAAAATATTCGGAAGCACTTAAATTATACAGTGCGGTTTCATCATCTAATGATGAACTTAGAAAAGAAATGGTACTCGGAAAAGCTTATACTTACTTCAACCTGAAAAATTTTCCGGATGCCATTTTTTATTTCAACGAGTTTGTTACGAAATATAAAAACGACCCAAGCACACCCGATGCAAAACTGAGATTAGCAGATAGTTATTTCGGGACGAAAAAATTTGATAAAGCCAGCGCACTTTACCGTGAAATTTTTTCGCGTGAAAAAATGTCTCTCGAGAACGATCACGCTTATTATCAGTATGCTCAGTCTTTATACAAAGCCGATAAACCAGTAGAAGCGGTCAAAGCTTTCGAAGAATTGCAGAAAAAGTTTCCGCGTTCCAAATATGCCGATCAGTCGCAATACGTTACCGGCTGGATATTTTTCCAGCAGAACAATTTTACCGAAGCGATTTCGAGTTACAAACATTTGCTGAGCCGCTATCCACGTTCTGTGCTGCGCCCCATGGTAATCTACTCCATCGGCGATGCTTATTTTAATTTAGCCCAGTATGATTCATCGATTGCATATTATGCAAGTATTATTCGTCAATTTCCGAATTCGCAATATGCTTTTGATGCTGTAAATGGAATTCAATACTGTTACATAGCTCAAAACCAGCCTGAAAAAGCAATATCGTTTATCGATCAATATATTTCCGAACGCCCTTCTTCTGCATTCAATGACCAGATATTTTTCAAGAAAGGTGATCTCTATTACAGCATTCAAAAATATGATTTGGCAATAAATGCGTACAGGGATTTTGTTTTAAAGTATCCGGAAAGCAAATACGTACCGGCTGCGTATTACTGGATCGGCAAAAGTGCATCGAACATGAAAAACGATGATGAAGCGTTGAAGAATTTTCTAATTGTTATGCAGCGTTCGCCGAAGTCCGACATTGGAATTTCAGCCGTTGTGGAACTTGTCCGTATTTACACAGCAAGAAATCAATTTGACAATGCAATAAAATTGCTGCAATCGACCATTGCTGGAATTCCAAATTCAAGCCGTATGCCCGAACTGCTTTATCTTGAAGGTACGAGCATGCAAAAAAGCAACAAAGCAGACGATGCATATTCCACTTTTGAACAAATTGTAAATTATTATGAGGGAAATGTTTTTTCGGAAAAGGCAAAAATTGAACTGGGTTTAATAGAGATGCAGAGAAATAATTTTGATAAAGCAGCTTTATATTTTAACGATGTTGCCGAAAGACGACCGGACGATATCGGCGCGCAGGCGCAGTATTACACAGGTGTAGTTCTGTTTAATCAGAATAAAATTACCGAGGCAATTACTGCTCTGGTGCGCGTTCGTTCAGTTTATTCGGCATTCGACGAATGGTACACGAAATCATTGCTAAAACTTGGCGACTGTTACGTTAAGATGAAGGATCGAAAACAAGCGCGGGATATGTATAGTGCGGTATTAAGCAAACATCCTACAGGCGAATTTGCACAGGAAGCAAGAAAAAAATTAAGATTACTATGAAGCGAATAGCGGTTTTTATACTACTAATCCTTGCCGATCTTGCCATTGCCCAAAATGATCAGCAGGGAATAGAACTGCCCGATTTTGTAATTACCGGCAAACAAAGCATGAACATCCCGGTTGCTTATAAAAAAAAGCCGGAATTGATACCGACTCTGTCGAAAGATTTTTTCACGCCGCAATTTACACCCGGCGAATTGCCGCTGCTTATTTCGTCGCAGACAATTTTCTTTAAGCCGGATATCAAAACAATTGATGAATTTTACAACGGCAGCTTGAAGATTCAGCTTGGCAGATATTCTTTCCCTGTAGGAGAGCTCAGCATAACAAAATCGTTGGACAATTATTTGTTTAATGCACGGGCTTGGGGTTCTAATATCAGAAACTACATAAGCAATTCCGGGTTCAATACTTCCGGTATTTCGATGACGCACGAATTTTTCGTTTCTACAAAATCTGATTTTTTGCCGGGCACTATCTTTAAAGTATTTGCTCAGTACTCGCGCAATTCGTACAAATTTTACGCTTCGCCTACGCCGGCTTTACTGCGCGAATCGAACAAAGGTACAGGGCAATTTTCAGTTTCAAGTTCTTTGAACCGCTGGGTTGATTACAGTACGGGGGTCGATGTTAACTTATTGTCTCTCAATGAAAGCGGATTCCGGGAAACTGTTATAAATCCATTTGCAGTTTTCGATGTCAAGATGAATAACTTCAAAGCGGGGTTTAGTGGAATCTATAAAAGGCAAATGCTGCAAGGAAATTTGAGCTCAACCAATAATTACAATTATTATTCTGCCGAAGGGTACATAAAAATTGTTCCTGTCAATTTACTTCTGTTATCGGCGGGAATTAGTTATTCGGCATATGAAAAAGATAATTTCCTTGCGCCGTTCGTTACAATGCAATACCGCATCGACAGGAATTTTTCTCTGGATGTCGAATATAAACCTCATGCTAATTTTTACGCTGTGCAGGATCTTATCGGAAGAAATTTGTATTACAACCTTGGTGTAAAAGATAATGCATTTGAGAAAGTGAAAAATAGTTTTGTCGGTATGCTCAAATATGAAAATGACAGATATTTGACGATTACTTTTTCGGGAGGTTACAACCGAACCGAAAATTTTAGTTATTTCAGCGATGCGGTTAATTACGGCAAATTTGATTTAAGATTTTTGACAGAAGCCAAAATATTTTTCGGAAAATTGAATATGTACTATTATACCGGCATTTACGGTTACTTTATGGGCGATCTTACAATTCAAGATACAAAAGATCAATCGGGCGGCAAAATTCCTTACCAACCGGCAGCTCGTTCAACCCTTGAATATGGATACGATTTCAATTTCGGTTTAGGAATAAAAGCTAAGTACAAGATGGCATTTAACGTTTATTCCGGCATAGCAAGCACAAATAGACTTCAGGATTATCACGACTGGTCTCTTTCGTTTTTATACGAATTAATGAAAGGGTTTAAGATCACTGCGGACTTTCAAAACATTCTAAATAGAAGTAACTTTGTCTGGAGACAATACCGGAATAAACCGTTTGACATTTTAGCCGGCATTGAATACAGATGGTAGATTTGTTTGAAAAAAATTAGTCGGCATGAATTTAAAAGACCTTCAAAAAAAAGTAGCCGAAGTTTTAGGTGTTTCCAATTCGCAGAGTGAATTAGCATTCGAGATTTTTGCCGAAAAGGTTTATGAAAGTCTCTACGAAGGAATTACTCTGAAAGTTCCGCGTATCGGTTTTTTCCAGCTGAAATATATCGATAAAAAGTACGGCTCAAATTGCCCGGTAATTTTCACGCCGCTTTCGGTCGACTTTACACATGATTCGCGTAATCTCTATCTTACTTTTGAAGTTCAACAGAAAACCAAAAATACTAATGAATTGGATTCCAATGTTTTCAGTATCGGGGTCGGAAAACCCTTGTTACCATTAGCCTTAGATGACCTTCCTAATTCCGAAACTTCTTTCGCTGTTTTGAAGAAATCGATTGAAGAAAGAGCTAAAGAACTGATAGCCGAATCGGATCGGATCCCCAACTTTAACATATTTGAAGACTATTATAAATTTCCGGATAATACTGCGCCCGAACAAGAAACCCGTACTGTTCTTACCGGCTTAACTTCCGATATTGATTTTCAAAAACCTCGAGAAGAGACTTTCGATTTAAAGGCGGAAGAAGATTTGGGAATTCTTTCAACATTTGTCGAGGAAACTTCCGAACCGGGCGGGCAGTCTTTAGATGAAGAGACAAAACAAGCTCCGGCTAAGGATTCGGATTATATTAACGAAAATGTCGAACCTGAAAACATTGTAAACCACGAACACGTTGAAGAAAATTCTGCCGGTGTATTTCTTGATTCCGAAGGGAAATCTTCAGAGACACTTCTTGCCGAACTGCTCTCCGGTAGTTCGGAAGAAGTATCGAGCAGAGATGGGACACCTGTTGCCGGTGTTTCGGCAGAACATACAGGAGAAATACTTGAGACAGTTGATGTATCTGACTTTCTGAACCGTCAAGATATTTCAGGAGAGGAGAAAGTTGAAGAAAGAAACTTAGCTGGCGATTCGAACATTATGCCTTTGCAAGAAGAATCGCAAAAACCTGAACAGCATATTCCTTCTTCAGAAGGGGCAAAGCCGGAAAGTTTGCAACAAGGAACCTCATCTTCTATAACTGAAGAAACATTCATTGCAGAGCATTATACCGATG
>CAZQQC010000145.1:0-6514 GCA_964595365.1 uncultured Melioribacter sp. | reverse complement strand
TGATTTGTCGTCCAATTCTACCGAATCCATTAATACCAACTTTTACCGCCATTTCAATTTCCTCCGTTCATATAATTATTAAAAAATCGGTTCCAAATATACTTATTGAAAAATGAAGATTCAATTTGAGGAATTAAATTAGAAAGCTAATTGTCCATTTGGCGTGAAAAAATTATCTTTATTATGTCTTTTAGATAAGGTGCGTGAAAGTTTACTAACTAATTAGTTGAGGGATCAAATGTCGTCATCCGAATTTTTATCCTTCGTTCCTATCTTTTCCGATCTGCCGAAAGGAGAATTGGACAAAATAGAAAAGATCGGTGCACGAAAACATTATGAGAAGAACGAAGTAATTCTAGTTGAAGAAGAAGCTGGCAATGCTTTGTTTGTGATTATTACCGGTAAAGTTAAAGTATCGCGCACAAGCGGAGATGATCGGGAAGTAATACTAACGATTCTGTCCGACAGTGACTTCTTTGGTGAAATGGCAATTCTAGACGGACTAACGCGTTCGGCAGCAGTAACAGCAATTGAAAAAACCGAATTGTTTCTTATTCAGAGAAATGATTTTTTGAATTTGCTTAAAAATTATCCGGATGTTGCAATTACACTCTTGCAAGAATTAACTAAGAGATTGCGCGCAGCAGATATGAAAATAAAAGCGCTTTCATTAAAAGATGCAGAAGGAAAAGTTGCAACTGTCATTCTTCAGCTTGCGGATGATATCGGCAAAATTAGACAGGGCAGGGTAGAAATTGAGAAAATTCCGATGCAGCAGGATCTGGCAAACATGGCGGGAACATCGCGCGAAACGATCTCAAGAACTTTTCATTCGTTTGCTAAGAAGGGTTTGATTGAAATTGAAGGATCCAAATTGCGAATCCTTGATTACGAAAAATTCAGGGAAATGTTTAGTTAATTATGCCGGCAAAAATTGATCTGCACACACATACAAATTATTCCGATGGCGCTTATTCACCGGTTGAGCTTATCGAAAAAGCAAATCAGCGCGGTCTCGAAATAATCAGTATAACGGACCATGACAGCATCAACGGAATTCAAGAGGCAAAAGATTACGCTAAACAGTTCGGCATTGAAGTAGTTCCGGGTTTGGAAATAAGCACGGACGTTGAGGATAAAGAAGTTCATTTGCTTGCATATTTCATCGATATAGAAAATGAGGAACTCCGGAAGTACTTAAGTTTTTTTAGAGATGAACGCGTGCATCGCGCGGCAAGAATAGTAGAGAAGTTAAGAAAGCTTGGATTCGATTTTAAGATTGACGATGTAATTGACCGTGCTAACAACTCCGCAATCGGCAGACCGCACGTAGCATATACCATGGTCGACCTCGGCTTTATAAAAAATTATAACGAAGCGTTCGAAAAATATATTGGCGATTACGGCCCCGCTTTCGAAAGAAAAATACATGTCTCCGTGCAAAGTGCTTTGAAATTAATTAATGATGCCGGCGGGCTTTCTTTTATTGCTCATCCCGGATTTATGAAAGAGTCTTTGCTGATGAACCTTATAAAAGCCGGCGTTGACGGAATCGAATGTATTCATCCAGCCCATAACGAAGGACAGGTGCGGTTTTATCGCGGCATAGTAAATCAATACTGTCTCTTAGAATCCGGCGGCTCAGATTTTCACGGCGGTAAAAAGATGGATGACGAAAATCTCGGAAAGTATTTTATAGGGCAGCACCAGCTTGAAGCCATGCGTAAAATGCTTCTCAAAAACAGCGCATAATTCAGCGGTACACGAAATAAGCCATCGATTATAAAATATTCAGTTCACCCGCGGGCTAATCAGAACAAAAAATCTATTGGATGTTTCTTCTGCAATAAAAACATTGCAGCCGCATTAAAAATTCTGCTGACTTTGGTGTTCATTATTGAAGATTCTATTATATTTTTGTAGGGAATCCAATCCCTTCGATAATCTTTTTCGCTCTCTCTGCAACTTCTTCATTATCGAAGGCAAATCTAAAAGTGCCGCCGGTGCCTTCACGAATCTTCAGCAGTTCGATGTCTTTGATATTGATATTGTTTTGGTAAAGTGCCGTTGAAATTTTGCTTATCACTCCCGGTTCGTCCTTCACAAATACGAATACATCGTAGATTGAGTTGATGAACCCTTTGTTGGATTTAGGAATTTCGTCCCGTTTAATCCTGGCGCTTTCAAACTTTGTCGCAATAGAATTGTAATCCCGGCGTGCAATCAATTTTTTCATTGTCTCCAGATCGGAAATAAAATTTTCGATTGCTTGAATAATGTTGTTTTGATTTTCTCTTATGATTGGTTCCCAAACGTTGAATTCGCTCGATGCAATTCTAGTCATGTCTCTAAAACCGCCGGCAGCGTAGTCGAAAAAATTTAAGCCGGTGTCTTTCAAACTTGAGGAATTGATGAGCGAAACCGAAACCAATTGCGGAAGGTGGCTAACCGAGGCAACAATAATATCGTGAACCTTTGGATTAAGAAACGTAATTCGTGCGCCAATCCGATGAATGATTTCGGAAAACTGCTCGAACATCGGGTTAGTCTTAACAGAATCATTAAGAATATAAATGCAATTTTCGAAAAGAAGGGGATCGGAGTTTTCGAACCCGCCTTTCTCTTTGCCTGTCATGGGGTGCCCGCCAAAATAAATACCGTTATGTTCTTTCTTATCCCAAATTTCTTGAAAGACAGATTTCACTCCACAGACATCTGTTAGAATTTTATCGGCTTGCATTTTATCTGCAATCAATTCAAAAACTTTTAATGAAGTGTCAACCGGCAGACACAAAAAAATCAAATCGGATTCGAGAGCATCGTCAATTGATTTTAATTTTTTGTCGATAGCATGAGATGTTGAGGCTTGATCAAGGACTTCCGGCATATCATACCCGCTAATAAAAAATTTTTGACGTGAGTTTTGCAAAGCTTTGGCAATGGAACCGCCGATCAATCCCAAACCGATTATGGAAATATTTTTGATTTCCAATTATAGATCCCTTCCAATTGCACATGCAATTAAGCGAAGTTCTTCCATCAGCTTGCTGAAAGATTCCGGCAGCAGTGCCTGCGGTCCATCGGAGAGGGCATTTTCGGGATCGTGATGGATTTCGATCATAATTCCATCGGCTCCGGCCGCAACGGCAGCGCGCGCCATCGGCGGAACCTGGTCGCGTAATCCGGTTGCATGCGATGGATCGGCAATAATCGGTAAATGACTTTTTTTATGTACAACCGGAATTGCAGAAAGGTCGAAAGTGTTTCGTGTATAGTTCTCAAAAGTTCTGATACCGCGTTCGCAAAGGAAAACATTTCTGTTTCCACCGCTTAAAATATATTCTGCCGACATCAGCCACTCTTCTATTGTTGCTGCCTGGCCGCGTTTAATCATCACGGGTTTATTTACTTTGCCAAGTTCTTTTAGCAGCGAAAAATTCTGCATGTTTCTTGCACCAAGCTGAAAAATGTCGGTATACCTGTCAATCAGATCAATATGATCGATTTGCATCACTTCGGTAATTACCAGAAGGTTGTTTTCATCTGCTGCTCTTCGCAAAAGTTTTAATCCTTCTTCTCCCAAACCTTGAAACGAATAAGGCGAGGTTCTTGGCTTGAATGCGCCGCCGCGTAAAATTCTTGCACCGGATTTTGCAACCGACTTGGCGAGACGGAAAATTTGGTCTTCATTTTCAACCGAACACGGTCCGGCTATCATTGCAACTTTGTTGCTGCCGATCTCAACATCTTTAATTTTGATTACGGTATTTTCTGCATGAAAACTTCTGTTAGCAAGTTTGTACGGCGTTGTTATCCGGTAAACTTCGGCAACACCTTCTAATATTCTAATTTTGCGCGTATCGAAATCCGGTTTTACGCCAATGGCTCCAAGAATTGTTCTTTCGACGCCGGTGGATTTATGAATTTGGAACCCATAATCTTCAAGATGCTTTATTATACCGTCAACTTGTTCTTGTGTTGCATTTTTTTCGAGAATGATTACCAAGTTAAACTCCTATTTCTTAGTGGATAAAAATTAATCGTGAAAAATTTTCTCTCCGGCTTTAATTTCAATTGGAATAAAATCCTCTTTTGTAGGTATCGCACATGAAAAATCCGGATTATATGCACAATAAGGATTATAAGCTGTGTTAAAATCTATTTGATAAACAAAATCCAGGTCATCGACTTTCCTAAAATCGATATACCGCCCGACACCGTACGATTCGTTGTTTGTTGTTTTATCTGTGAACCAGATCGAGTAATAAATTTCTCCGGTAGCAGTGTTTCCTTCATAAACATTAATCTTGTAATATTGGTTTCCGTATTTTATCGAAACGTATCCGAAGCGGACGGCTTTTCTCGGCTCACCTTTCGTTCCATAAATTGTAATAGTATCTTTTAGATTGTACTCGTAGAGTTTGCTTTGAAATACAAACGCCGGATCGACGTCGAAATATTTTAAATCATCGAATTCAACTTTATTCTTTCCGTTGAACGGGGAATAAGGACTGTTTTTCATCCATTCGTTTTTATCAGTTCGTTCTTTTTCAATTTTTGTTATGTAAGCCTTTTGTTCCGGTGAATAATTCTTTCCGCAGCTAAACAAGAGTAAAGCAAAAATGATAACATAGGCAAGAGATTTTAGGTGTTCTCGCTTTTGATCTTGCCCGCGGTCTTGTTCTAGTTTATTTCTTTTCATCAATCTTCTTTTTCAGTTCGTTTAATTTATTTAAGGCTTCAAGCGGGGTAAGTTTATCAATCGCAAGATCGGAAATTTGTTTTCTCAATTCATCGTCCTTCATTTCAAACAGACTAATTTGCAAATCGTCCTTACCTTTAATTTTCGCAAGTTTTGCTTTCTTGATTTCATAAGGAGTTAATTCTTTACTTTCAAGATTAGACAAAATTTCCTTTGCGCGGTTAGTAACAAAAAGTGGTAGCCCCGCCATCTGTCCGACTTGAATACCGTAACTATGGTCTGCTCCGCCGGCAGAAACCTTATGCAGAAATATAACTTTGTCGTCATACTCTCGCACTTCAACTTTAAAATTTTTGATGCGCGGAAACAATGTTGCCATTTCATTTAATTCATGGTAGTGAGTTGCAAACAAAGTTTTAGAAAATAGATTTGGATTCTCGTGCAGGTATTCCGTTATTGCCCATGCTATTGAGATGCCATCGAATGTACTGGTGCCGCGACCAATTTCATCCAGTAAAATTAAACTCCGGTTCGTGGCATTGTTCAAAATATTTGATGCCTCTTGCATTTCGACAAGGAACGTTGATTCCCCGGCGGAAATATTATCGCTTGCACCGACACGTGTGAATATCCGGTCGACAAGGCCAATTGTTGCAGATGATGCCGGAACAAACGAACCGATCTGCGCCATCAAAACGATAAGACCAACTTGACGGAGATAAACCGATTTGCCCGCCATGTTTGGTCCGGTCAAAATAATAATCTGTTCATTTGCCGAAGAAAGTTTGCAGCTGTTCGGCATAAATTTTTCACCGGGCGGTAAAATTCTTTCAACAACAGGATGCCGTCCGTCAATAATTTCGATTATATCGGTTTCATTTAATTCCGGTCGAACATATTTATATTCTTCTGCGCATTCGGCAAATGATTGATAACAGTCCAGCATAGCAATCAATCGTGCGTTTTCCTGGATAGATCCGGCTTCTGCAGAGGCGGCAATCCGTACTTGATCGAAAAGCTGAGACTCAAGATTGGCGATGTTCTCCTGCGCATTCAAAATTTTATCTTCATACTCTTTCAACTCGGGAGTAATAAAACGTTCGCCGTTCACAAGAGTCTGTTTGCGAATATAATTTTCCGGTACTTTATCTTTGTGTGCATTGCTAATTTCTATGTAATAGCCGAAAACTTTATTGTAACTCACTTTCAGAGACGGAATTTTTGCCCGCTCGCGTTCCGTCCGCTGAAGACTTGCAATCCAATCTTTTGCATTTGTAGAAAGGTTTCTCAGCTCATCGAGCTCGGTGTTGTATCCGTCGCGTATAACACTACCATCGGAAATTGCAAGCGGAGGGTCGTCGGTTATGGATCGCTCGATAATTTCTACAATGTCCGTCAAAGAATTCAATCGTTGATTTATTGCTACAAGTGTTTCAACGGAAATCTGATCGAGTAACTGTTTGATGAGCGGAATTTTTTTTAGCGATGCTTTCAGGCTTAATAATTCGCGTGGATTAACTCTACCGGTGCAAATTTTCGATGTCAACCGTTCCAAATCGCTTATCTCTCTGAGTTCATTCTGCAAATTCTTTCTTAGAGTTTTATTTTGAATTAGCGCATCAATCGATTCCTGGCGTTTGAGTATCGGTTCTAATTTTCTGAGCGGGGCAGAAATCCATTTTTTCAACATCCTTCCGCCCATCGATGTTTCTGTTTTGTCGAGAATCGAAATCAGTGAACCCTCGCGTTTATCCTCTTGCATCGTGAACATGATTTCAAGATTTCGCTTCGTCGAATAATCCAGCAGCATAT
>CAZQQC010000144.1:0-6515 GCA_964595365.1 uncultured Melioribacter sp. | reverse complement strand
TCCTTGATCTGCAGCCAAGCGACCAGCCGGACCGCGGATGCCAACATTAAGAGCTACTTACGCTTCCTGGACACCGTGAAAATCTCCGGCAACATAAGGATTATCTTCAACTGCATTAGCAAAGACAACAAGTTTTGCACAGCCAATCGAATCTTTCTCTTTTGTTTTCTCTGCTGTAAGTTTTATCGCTTCACTCATCATTATCACAGCATCCATGTTAATGCCGGCTTTTGTAGAAGCAACATTAACACTTGAGCAAACACGTTTTGTTTCAGAAAGGGCGAAGGGAATTGCTTTAATCAATTCGCGTTCACCGTTGGTCATTCCTTTTTGAACAAGTGCTGAAAACCCTGCCAGATAATCAATTCCAATATCTTCGGCAGCTTTATCGAGTGTCTTTGCAATTTCAACATATTCATTCATAGAAAACGAATCGAAAGGAATCGATACCGGTGTTATCGAAACTCTTTTGTTAGCAATAGAAATTCCGTACTGCGATTCAATCTCCCTGGCAAATTTTACATGATCTTTTCCGTATTTAAGAATTTTATCGTAAATCTTTTGTTTTGTCACCTCAAGATTACGGTCATGACAATCGCGCAAACTTATTCCGAGCGTGACGGTTCTGATATCAAAATGCTCGATCTCAGTCATCCGTATTGTCTCAAGTATTTCTTCAAATTCGTAGGGCATAGATTTTCCGTTAAACGTGAAAGGTGAACCGGTTTAAAATGTCTTACGTTTCACTTTTATCCTTTCACGTTAGATTCTGTGCATGAATTTAAAAACATCTTCATGCTGCAAATAGATTTTAATTTTTAATTCTTCAGCAACCTTGTTCATCGTTTCTTGAATTTCTTTTAAATCTTTCGGCGACTCGGTTATATCTATTACCATTATCATGGTAAAAAAATCGCCCATCAATTTTTGAGTAAGGTCCTGAATATCGCAGTTCGATTCTCCCAACGCTTTTGTAACACCGGCTACAATACCGGGATGGTTCAAACCAAATGACGTCAGTATTACTCTTCCCGATGAAGTATCGCTCTTCGAAAATTTTGTTTCTCCGCCGTCTTTAGATTCAATTCTTTTTCTCACAACTTCTTTAACTGTTTCGGGCGTGGCTCTATCGCCCAACTCACCGATTGCTTCAAAAGTTATTTTTCTAATTTCTTCCTCGGAGATGTTCACGGTTTGATTCCCTTATATTCGTTCTGAAGAAACCTTAAAGACTTGTTAGCAATATCAATATTTTTTTGGACCGCAAATTCTTCCGCATTCTGAACGCTCCCCCGATAAAATCTAAACCAGACTAATTCACCAACAACAAACCCGTCAAAAATTCTGTTACCTACAAAAGCATTGATTGTCCAATAACCTGCTGCAAAGTTCCATGCAAGCGACATTAATCCCGATAATATTTTTCCCGTGTAAATAGAACCGGCGCCGGGCAAAATATAAGAAATTACCTTTGCAAAAGTAACTGAAACTTTAGCTCTATCGGTTTGTTCCGATAATATTTTTAGCTGATGACCGGGATTGATCTTAGCAAAAGTTTTAGAGGCTAGCTTCCAATCGTCGGCAAACATGTATGCCCATCCGCGCCAATAATTAATTGTATCAATTTTGTTCTGAAATGTCGAATCTTTTTCAAGTTCGTCTAGAAGCTGAAGCGCACGGTCTGTCGTTCGCCGCAGAATATTTGATCTCACAACTTGAGACTTAGCTGCAAAAATTTCTTCTTTGCTTTGCGCATCTTTTTGAGCCAGAGAGAAATATTTTACTGCATCATCATACTTTGCGCCGCTTTTGTATGATTCGCCAATTCTATATTCGGTTTGATACCGGTATGTATTGGTCGAATCGAAAAAAAGCAAGCGTTTGTATTCAGTAATTGCATCGAAATATTGTTCGGCATTGAAAAGATTGTTCGCGTAATCGAATTGTGATTTCAAATAATCTTGCGCTTTGCAAAGCACTGCAATCGACATAAGGTTCAATATGAAAAGTATTCTCGCTCTCATATCAGTAATCATTTTCGGGTAAGAAATAATTCCGTTCGCCAAAATAAATTTTCACTTCGTTTTCGAAATTGAAACGGATTCTTGCATTGTAAATTTGAGCGGAAGCTGCAGAGCCATAAACATTGCCTGCGTAAAAAAACGTTGCTAAGCCGGTAAATAACCATCCCCTGAAATTGTGGCCGGCTCTGAAATTAGAATAAGCCAGGTAAGCCGAAAGTGCCGTTGTAATGAATGCTGTAATTCCATCGCCGATTTCTCCTGTATAAATTTTTCCGCTACCCGGAATGATTGCAGAAAAGATTGCGGCTGATACGGGATTTTTATGTTTAGGATTTTTTTTCTGATAGTAAAATTGCGTTAAGCGCGATTGAACCGAATCATTAAAAGCATAAAGAAAAGAATTAATATCAGGCAGCGGCGAACTATCCATAAGGTAACTTATATTTTTAAGCCGATTAATTTCTTTGGAGTATTGGAAAGACGTGTAATTCTGTTGATCAGCAAGATTTCTCAAACCTTGATAATCTCTTTGAAAAAAATAGGATTCATAAAACATCAGCCTTGCTTTCTCAGAAAATGGATTTCCAAAGAAGAGAGTTTTGAAGTTGTCACTTGCCTCTCCGTATTTGCCAATATTAAACAAACAGAGAGAGTACTTATACCTTACAGTATCATCATCAAAACTTTTGAGATATTCTTTGAACTCTGCAGAAGCGCGCAAGTAGTCTTTATTTGCAAATAAATAATTTCCAAACTTCAACTGGTTAAGCGGAGAGAACAAACCGGCATTACTATATAAAGTTTGCGCAAAGTTTAAGCATGGAATGAAAAAGAGAAAGACGATGAAAATTGGCAAACTTCTTTTGAAGAATAATTTATAAGCGGCGGATACTTTCACCTGAGTCAAAATTTTATCTTTTTAGAATTAAGAGAGTAATTATATGCCGGATCAAAAAGTCTTCCACCTGGAAGTATTTGATAGCGATCTTTTGCTTTAATAAAATTCAAGTCACGCGTAAATCTATCTGCGAACATTAATGATCCCACAAAAAAATTTGTTTCTTTAACAGACTGCACCAGAAACTGCGAACACGTCGGGTTAAAAGGACAATTATCGCCGTCCAGATCAGAAATGAAAAAGTAATAAATATTTCTGCCGGATGAGATCAGCGTCATTCCAAAGCTCGATTTATCAATTGTGTATTCGTGATGCTGATGCTTTGTTAGTTCATAAGCTGCAGGCTGTGCATTCCATTTTATCCAATCGGTTTGGGCTTTAGTCTGAAAAGCAAATACAGATAGTAATATCAAGCCAATACAAAGTACCTTTGTCATTTTGTTCCTTTGTAACTTTGTTTCCCTGTCACTTAGTTACAATGCATTTCACAAAATCAATTTTTCAAAAGCTCTCTTGCAATTACAATTTTTTGAATTTCCGAAGTGCCTTCATATATTTCTGTAATCTTTGCATCACGCAAGTATCTTTCCACAAGGTACTCTCGAACGTAGCCGTATCCACCATGAATCTGAATTGCTTCCAGAGCGCACTCGACAGCAATTTTTGATGCATACAATTTTGCCATTGCTGCTTCTTTAACATATTTCTTTCCGGCATCTTTGAGCGCAGCAGATTGAAGCGTTAAGAGTTTTGCTGCCTCAACTTTTGTTGACATATCGGCAAGTTTAAATTGTATTGCTTGATGATGGGCAATTTCTATACCGAAAGCTTTTCTTGTCTTTGCATATTTACGAGCAGCATCCAAAGCACCTTCTGCAATACCAACCGCTTGAGCAGCTATTCCAATTCTTCCGCCGTTAAGAGTGTTCATTGCAAAGTTAAATCCTTTACCGACCTCCCAAACAATATTTTCTTCCGGTACCCTGCAGTTTTCAAAAGTTAATGAAGAGGTATCGCTGCTACGAATTCCGAGTTTGTCTTCCTTGGCACCGCGTCCAAAGCCAGGTGTTCCTTTTTCAACCAAAAAAGTTGTAATTCCGTGATGCGCTTTTTCTTTATCGGTCTGCGCCATCACCAAAAAGTAATCCGCCGAATGACCGTTAGTAATCCAATTCTTCATTCCGTTTAACAGCCAGGTGTTTCCGTCTTTAACGGCATATGTATGCTGCTGGGTTGCATCGCTGCCTGCTTCAGGTTCCGATAACGCAAATGCGCCAAGTTTTTCCCCGCGCGCAAGCGGCTTCAGATATTTTTCTTTTATAAAATCCGACCCCCATTTTTCTATTCCATAAGTAACCAAAGAATTGTTGACCGACATAATCACACCAACGCTTGCATCCACCTTGCAAATCTCTATCATCGCTAAAACATAACTGACAGTATCGAGGCCGGCTCCGTCGTACTGCGGAGAAACCATCATTCCCATGAAACCAAGGCCTGCAAGTTTCTTAATTATTTCTTCTGGAAATTTTGCTTCTTTGTCGCGCTCTACCGAACTCGGCGCAATTTCTGTTTCTGCAAACTCTCGTGCCGTTTGCAGAATTAATAATTGTTCCTCTGTAAAATCAAAATTCATCCTTTCCTCAAACTTGAACGATTGTTGATTAGTTGTCTATATTTCAAAACTACTGAAAGGAATACAATTTTCAAACTGATTAATCTGCAACTATTTGTCTCTATATTTATATTTGCACACAATGATTCGAACCGAAAAAAAAATAAATTTAAAAGGACTAACACTTACCGAACTTCAAGAATATTTCGTTTCTACTGGCGAACCGAAATTTCGAGGTGAACAAATTTTCAATTGGATGTATAATCACCTGTCGTTTGATTTCACCGAAATGCAAAATGTTCCAAAAGAACTTAGGCAAAAACTCTCGGCAAATTGCACACTGCTAACTTTAAATTTAGCCTCTACTCAAGATTCTCCGGCAACAGCAACTAAAAAATATTTGTTCTCTACTCACGACAATAGAAAAATCGAATCGGTTGTAATTCCTGAAAATGGAAGAAACACGCTTTGTATTTCAACTCAAGTTGGCTGCCCGCTCGATTGTAAGTTCTGCGCAACCGGTTTGATGGGATACAAAAGAAATCTTACACCTGGCGAAATAGTTGATCAATATCTTCTTACAGCAAAAGAATACGGAAAAGAAAAAATCACCAACATTGTTTATATGGGAATGGGCGAACCGCTTTTGAATTACGAGGCTACAATCAAATCGGCAGAAATTTTCACACATGAATTAACAAAAGGGTTGAGCAGGACACGCATCACTATTTCTACAGCAGGTATTGCAACCAAAATAAAAGAACTTGCCAATTACGGTTTACGCGTTAAACTTGCTTTCTCGCTTCACTCGGCATTCGAAGATGTTCGGAATAAAATTATGCCGATCAACAAAAAATACTCACTGAAAGAAAATATTGATGCGTTAAAATATTATGCAAAGAAAACCAAAACCCGCATCACGTTCGAATACACAATGCTGAAAGGGTTGAATGACCATGACGAAGACGTGAAAGCTCTCTCAAAATTGTGCAGTTCGCTTCCATCAAAAATAAATGTTATTCCTTTTAACAGTATTAAGCATATGAATCCAGACGGCATCTCCGCAGAACTTGAACCGACAACGCACGAAAACATTCACAGATTTGCCGACAAACTTCGCAACAATAATATTACAGTGATGATCCGCCAGACACAGGGTGACGATATAGCCGCCGCATGCGGACAGCTGGCTGTCAGATCTTTGTAAATTCGCACCCCCGAATTTCTTATTGAATTGCTTTTGAGTTTCAAAGAGATTAAAATTCAGTCGTCATTTTGTTTATCGCAAAAATTATTGGAGGATTTATGAAAAGAGACTTCTCAATTCTTATCCTCCTTCTCTTTGTCTCTTTGTTTTGCAATTCGTACGCCCAAACTTCTTCTCAAGAAAAAAGGACAGAGAAGAAACCGACATCTGTAATTGTGATGCCTTTTTTTGTTAATGAGCGATACCCTTATGTGTCGGATGAAATCAGACAATATTTAATGTGGGGTTTTTTTCAGCGCGATTTTTATGTTATCAGCGATGATTCATCCTGGTCCAAAGTTTTATCATTCAATTATCAGCTTTCCAATTTATCTACAGAAATGGCTGATTCGATTTCGGCGACTGTCGAAGCCGATCTTATTATTTACGGGACTGTCAATTCCACTGTTAAATATCGCCCCGGCGGCATTTATACAAATCCTTATGTTCCAAATCCGATTCTCATCAAAGCATACGATAGGAAGAAAAAGTCGGTTGTACTATTCGAAAGGATGGATTTTGTTGAGCGCTGGGGCTTGTTTGTGAATAATATTTCATTGCTTGATTTCGGTTTCAGAATTGCCACTAAACTCTCGTGGTTGGGTTACTGATTCAAGTTGAATCTCTCCAAATCTTCTTTGGTATCAAAATCAACCAGCACTTCAGGGTAACGGCAGTTCCAGTAATTTTTTCTGATATAAGGTAGATCGCGAATCATCCTCAGATTCGAAT
>CAZQQC010000143.1:0-6653 GCA_964595365.1 uncultured Melioribacter sp. | reverse complement strand
CACAAAAATTTTTCCTTCCTCTTTAAAAACAACACATTTGTGCAGTTACATATCCGAATCATTTCGTTAATTATATTTTAGAATTCTTAAGTGGAAAATTACAATGCATGCTAAAAATCTTATCCACAAAGCAGGAGTGTGCAATGGAAAACTTAAGTATACACATTACTGGAAATCCACTTTCAGAACTAATAAGCGAAGAAATTCATAGTCTCCTAACAAGCAAGGGACTAATCGATGAGAAATCGGTACGTAATTATATTATCAGAAAAAAAATTAAAATCGCTCAGATCAAAAAAAATTAGTGCAGATAATGCAATTGAAGCTCTTCAAGAAGAATATACGTATCTGTAATTCGATACACTCCGAAAAATAGTTTATCAGCTGGACAATTGATCGGATCCTGTTTCGACCCTTTCTGTGCAGCCGAAGAAAAATCACAAAGTAAGTTCCGGTGTTAAAAGGCTGTCTACACATTACTATGCAATATATACGGTCCGAAAAAGTAGGCAATCGACACGGCATTTAAAGAATCAATATTGAAGACAAGGTGATCCACGCACGCCGAAGCGCTCAACGGTACAATTGATATTTGCTTATTGTTGCCATTGCCCTTTTCAAGTTTTCCTTTCCGGATGTCACTACGAAAAAGATGAGCTGGAATGAAAAAACATTCCAAGAAAGCTTGACAGGAAGACAATAATGAATATGATATAAAGTGCCGTCAGAATTAATCCAACAATTATCAGAATCCTGAATATGTTGAAGTACCTGCTTTGCAGCTCGAATCCTGATCGCATTGTAGCAGCATTGTTGGTCTTTCTGAAATATGAAAATTGATCGGCAGATTCTCTCATTCTCATGCCGGCAAAAATTAATGGAACTCCAATTAATGCGCCGATTATTGTCAGGCAGTTAACAACACCGTAGATGATAATGAAGAATCCCACGAACCGCATGTCTTTAATCATCTTATCAAAAGTTAACTGAAATGCAGTAAGCGGAGTAAAAGATTTTTGCGAATCTTCCGGTTCAAGATTTAAATTTTCAAACTGTTCCATTTGATACTCCGGTTTAATTGTTGATTCTCATCCTCGTAGATGATTCGTGAGACCTGCAGGTTTTCAACATTTGTGGAGTTGAGCGGGCTCGAACCGCCAACCTCCTCGTTGCGAACGAGGCGCTCTCCCAGTTGAGCTACAACCCCTTTTAAATTTTCTACTGTGAAACTAAGTGTGCCGGCTAAGAAAATCAACCGGTACCTGAAAGGAATTGGAAGTTTGTCATTGAGTCTGGATAGATAGAATCTGAATCCGTAACCATGTTATTCGAAGTTGAACGTTGGTTATAAATTTATTAAACTCATATCCGTTGTGTGAATTATTTTGGGAAACGACAAAAGTAATTTCTCAATTCTGTTAACAAATCGGGCTAACAAATGAAGCCAGTTCAAAGATTAAATGCCGTATTGTTTTTCATTTATTTATTTTCAATTATTTCAACGGCGCAAACCGTTCTGCTGCCCGACCGCTGGCATTTTATAACCGGTGATAGACCAGACTTTGCAGATCCGGCATTTAACGACAGCTCGTGGAGTGTGATAAATGTTCCCGATTGGTGGGAACACGCTGGTTTTGATGGTTACGATGGAACAGCATGGTATCGTATTCACTTTAATGTTAACAAAAACTTAAAGGGCGACAGCGTTTACATTCTGCTAGGCAAAATTGACGATGCAGATGAAACATACTTGAACGGAAAGCTTATAGGAACAAAGGGAAAATTTCCGCCGGATGCGGCTACCGCATACACCGAACTCCGAGCTTATAAAATTCCCGTTTCAATGTTGAAAGCTAAAAATGTTCTTGCCGTCCGTGTAAATGATAGCGGCGGACCCGGCGGAATAGTTGCCGGTCCTATCGGCATATATAATAGAAAAGATTACACGAATGAATTCAATCCACCCGCCGGGGCAAAAAAATCTTTCTATCAACTGGTTACATCAAACGGATTGATTGCTGCGGTTTATAATCAAAGGCGCGGATACATTGAAAAAGTTTTACCGCACATTTTTCAAGCATACGATTCTGCCCGTTTTGTTGAACCGTTTGTACGGAGAATTATGCCTGCAATGAAAACACGTGCAACAAAAACATTTTACAACAAGAACACACACGTAATTACAGTGTCATATCCGGGGTTTGAAATTAACTACTTTGCTCCATTCACAACGGAAGAAAAAATTTTTTATGCTGTAGTTTCGGGCAGCAGAAAGAAAGTTGCACAATGTTCGTTTACTTATGAGAAAACAAAAACTAAAATTTTTGTTGATTCCCTGTTAATAGAACAACCAAAAGACCGGGCGGAAAAATATTTTCTTTTCAGCTTTAACGATTCTATTCATACCGATCGTGAAATTGTTGCAAAAGCAAAAGAACGCCTGATGAAAAGCAACGGCGGTCTGCAGCAGAGTGAAATAAAATTTATGAAAAATGTTTTTGCACGAAGCACCTTTCCAAAAGGTATTACATTAACAGAACGTGCTGTTCTTGAACAATCGATCAGCATTTTGAAAATGGCACAGGTCTCATCGCACGAAGTTTTTCCTAATGCTGCCGGACAAATTCTTGCATCGCTGCCTCCGGGAGGATGGAACATCACATGGGTACGCGATGGTTCATATTCTATTCTAGGGTTGAACCGGCTCGGTTTGTTTGACGAGGCAAAACAATTCCTTACTTTTATGCTGAACGCTGAATCGAATCACTACGAACATTACATCTTTAAAGATGGTAAAGATTACGGCGTTGGTGTTCCGTACAAAATTTCGGTTACACGTTATTTCGGAATAGGCAAAGAAGAATCGGACTTTAATAATAATGGTCCCAACATAGAACTGGATGGATTCGGACTGTATTTAATAGCTCTATGCGATTATGTTCAACGCAGCGGCGATACGCTTTTCTTCAAAACAAATTATGAAAAATTTGCCGGCGGGATCGGGGATGCAATAATTCACAGCATCGATACCAACAGCGTTATTCGAATCGATTCCGGTCCGTGGGAACGGCATCTTCCCGGAAAACAATTTGCTTACACTTCCATTGCATGTGCGGCTGGCTTGCGTAATTTTGCCTTGCTTTCATCACGTTTGCATTTTGCCGACGCGGAAAAATATAATCGCGCCTACAAAAAATTACTGGAAGGAATTCGCAGAAATTTTCTGGTGAATGACAAATTTTTCAAGGGCAACGTCGAAGCAGCAAATTCTGAAACCTACGACTACTTCGACGGCGGTACATTTGAAGCCTTTACGTTCGGATTATTTTCAGATAAAAAACTTTTCTACTCGCAACTAAATGTGTATAAACGTGAACTCGGAGTTAAGAAAGGTGAACACGGATTCTCCCGCATAAATAAAGGGGATTGGTACGATGTTGCCGAATGGCTCCTTCTGGATCTGCGCGTTGCTTCTGCAATGAAAAAGTTCGGCGACACGAAAGGTGCGCGTAAAATGATTAACTGGGTAACAAAGCAGGCATCTCTTAACTTTAATTTGATACCGGAACTTTACAATGAGAAAACTTCATTTTACGATGGCGCCGTTCCAATGGTAGGTTTCGGCGCAGGAGCCTTTGCACTGGCGCTTTCGGATTTGTATAACGGTGAATAGATTTCTTCCTGTTTTTTTTGATTGTTAGGATTTAATTGGTCGATTTTTGACAGATGAAACAGAATTTACAATTAATGGTTTTCTTTTTTAAATTGCATTTCAAATTCTACAAAAGGTGCAATAGAAATGGAATATAGATTTTTAGGTAGAACCGGTTTGAAGGTAAGCCGTTTGTGTCTCGGCACAATGAACTTTGGTCCTTACACAAAAGAAGCGGACGCACATAAAATTATGAACCGCGCTCTTGAACACGGAATTAATTTCTTCGATACGGCAAATGTTTACGGTTCGATGTGGGATAGCAACGGAGCAGGTAACACAGAAAAAATTATAGGGCATTGGTTGGCAGAAGATAAATCGCGCCGTAATAAAATTGTTCTTGCAACAAAAGTTTACGGCAATATGGGTTCTGCTCCAAACGAATCGAAACTTTCCGCCTATCACATTCGTAAAGCGTGTGACGACAGTTTGAAAAGAATGCAGACGGATCATATTGATCTTTACCAGATGCACCATATAGACCGCAACACGCCGTGGGAAGAAATTTTTCAAGCGATGGAACAATTAGTTCGCGAAGGAAAAATAACTTATCTGGGTAGCAGCAACTTTGCGGCATGGAACCTTGCCGAATCATATTACAAAGCAAAGGAAAGAAATTTTCTCGGAATAGTTTCAGAGCAAAGTATTTACAGTCTTCGCAACCGCCACATCGAGCTGGAAGTTATTCCTGCTTGCAAACATTTTGGAATAGGATTAATTCCGTGGAGTCCTCTCGGTGGCGGAATATTGTGTGGCGTTCTGGAAAAAAATAAAGAGGGGAGGCGAACCCGCGAACCATTACAGAAGTCGGTTGAAAAACTGCGTTCTCAAATTGAAGCTTACGAAAAATTCTGCAAAGAAATCGGTCGCAGACCAGCGGATGTTGCTCTTGCCTGGGTACTAAACAATCCGGTAGTAACTTCGCCAATTGTTGGTCCCCGTACGGTTGAACAACTTGACGAAAACGTTAAAGCTCTCGAGATTGAATTGGCGGAAGAGACTTTGAAAAAGCTAGATGAAATCTGGCCCGGTCCGGGTAATCAAGCACCGGAAGCGTATGCATGGTAAAATTGCTAACAGCTATTAGCAACAAGGGAAAAGCATAAAACTGCAAGTAACTATCGGCAAAAACAAGAATGGAATACAACGAGAACCCAAAGGAATATTATCCTCCAATGCATACTGCCGAACATCTGTTAAACGGCACAATGGATCAAATGTTTAAACGCGGCAGGGCATTCAGCGCTCATATAGAAAAGAAAAAATCGAAATGCGATTATCATTTCGACCGCAATCTGACACCGGAGGAAATCAAAACAATCGAAGATAAAATAAATGCGGTTATCAATTCCGACATGCAAGTGAAAGAAGAGTTTATAAAGCGTGACGAAGCCGCAAACTTTTTTAGTCTTCACAGGCTGCCCGATGAAGCCGGAGAAACCCTTCGCGTTATCAGCATTGGTAATTACGATAAATGTTTGTGCAGCGGACCACATGTGAAATCGACAGGAGAAATCGGTGCGTTTAGAATTATATCGACAAGTTTTGAAAATGGTGTTTTGAGAGTCCGCTTCAAAATTAACGAACAGAAATAATTAAATGTGAATTTCATTATAATTTTTTGAGAAGGAGTTTTGTAAATGCGCTTGTTCGATAGTTTAAGCGAACAGGAAATACTTGCGCTGGCTATCTCGTTGGAAGAAGAAGATGCCAGAATATATGATGACTTTGCCGAAGGTCTGCGTGCTGATTTTCCTGAACAGGCTGACGAATTTGTTAGAATGCGAAAAGAAGAAGACGCTCACAGACATAGGTTGCTCGATCTATATAAAAGTAAATTCGGCGAACACATTCCATTAATCCGGCGCGAAGATGTTAGAGGATTTGTTAAACGCAAACCTGTTTGGCGTGTACGTCCATTAAGAATTTCGACAGCGAGAAAATTTGCGCAGGAAATGGAACTTGAAACGGGAAGATTTTATGAAGTGTCTGCAAAAAAAACTACCGATGCCAGCATCCGCCAGCTTCTTGGGGATCTGACCGACGAGGAACGCAAACATGTTCACACTGCACAAACCATGGAAGCCAAAGCAAATGTTGAATCGGAAAAGACCGCACAGAAACGTTTGTTTCTTTTGCAGGTAATTCAACCCGGTCTTGCCGGATTAATGGACGGTTCGGTCTCAACTTTGGCGCCGTTATTTGCCGCCGCGTTTGCAACACACAACAGCTTCGATACTTTTCTAATCGGCCTTGCCGCAAGTATTGGCGCGGGAATCAGCATGGGCTTTGCAGAAGCTCTTTCCGACGATGGAACTCTTACCGGACGCGGACATCCCTGGATGCGCGGGGCAATCACCGGACTTATGACAACTGTTGGCGGATTCGGGCATACATTACCGTATCTCATTCCGGATGTTTATACAGCAACAACAATTGCCGTTATTGTTGTTTTAATTGAGCTGGGTGTAATCTCGTGGGTACGCCATAAATTTATGGATACGCCGCTTGGTACTGCTATCTTTCAAGTTGTAATTGGCGGTATTCTTGTATTTCTTGCCGGAGTGTTGATCGGAAGCTCGTAAACATTATTGGTTGAACAACACATATTTTTGGTTTAGAATAAAAGCCTGATAAACTTAATCCTTCCAGGAAATTTTTGTCGGTGCTAATGGATATTTGAAAAATCAAAATTTAGGTGTTACTTTTGTGCGCAAAAATATCGGGGTTGTGCATGCCAGAAGAACTATACGTTAATTTTAAATTTAAAAATAGAAAAACTGGTGAGCTTAAAGACGGTTATGTCCGCATTCCAAATGTTGAAAAATATGCGAACGGATTACAAAAGTTTTTCGATATTCATCAATTTCGAATCTGCGAAAAGCGGTTGGTGAGCAGAGAGGAATTTGAAAAAAAAGGCAAAGCTTAACAGGCTTAGTTA
>CAZQQC010000142.1:0-6724 GCA_964595365.1 uncultured Melioribacter sp. | reverse complement strand
ACTTACCCCGTGGCTTTGACTTTAGTGTATTGTCGATTGCCTTTTGAATGCACTGACAAAATTTCCGGAGTTTCTATAATCTGTTGAACTAAGATATGACCAAGCCGCAGCCGAACCTTCACAGAACCCTTACCAAGTCTATAACAAGTCTATGACAAGTCTATGGGTAGTCTATGCTTAAATCATAAAAAAGATTGAAAAATTGCTTTGCCTATGGTTCAAAAAATTCCTTTTGTATAAAAAATTGACATACAGCCGCGTGCTGCCTCTCTACAAATAAATACTCTAATGACTTGCAGAAATTTACTTGATCATACCTTCGTGTTACACTTTATTCATCCGATTCATTTTATCAATCATTTACGTATATTTTCGCACAAAATTTTAACATTCCTTTAAAAAGGAGTCTGGCTCAAAAGTAATTTATCAAAAAATAAATCTGTGAAAATCTATTTAATTCGTGCTATCCGTGGTCTATTTTAGATTAAACAAATACTTTTGAAACAACTTCTTTAGGAGAGGCTTTTGCAAAACATCCGAAACTTCTGCATTATTGCTCATATAGATCACGGCAAATCAACCATCGCCGACGGACTGCTGGAATTTACGCACACAATTTCCCAGCGTGAAGCTAAAGAACAACTACTGGATAGTCTGGATTTGGAGCGCGAACGTGGCATTACAATAAAATCACACGCAATCCAGATGAAATATATTGCATCTGATAAAGAAACTTATACGTTGAATCTGATAGACACGCCCGGCCATGTTGATTTTTCTTATGAAGTCTCGCGTTCACTTGCAGCATGCGAAGGAGCTATTCTTGTTGTTGATGCCGCTCAAGGTGTTGAAGCTCAAACCATCAGCAACCTTTACATGGCAATAGATGCCGGATTGGAAATTATTCCGGTCATAAACAAAATTGATCTTCCGAGTGCAATGGTCGATACTGTTTCCAACCAGATAATCGATCTGATAGGATGCAAGAAGGAAGATATAATTCTTGCGAGCGCAAAACAGAGAATCGGTATCGAACAAATTTTGGAAACAGTTGTTAAAAAAATTTCGCCACCGAAAGGAAACGTAGACGCACCGCTTCAAGCTCTTATCTTTGATTCCGTTTTCGATTCTTACCGCGGCGCTGTTGCATACATAAGAATTTTCAACGGCACTATCAAAGAAAAAGATGAAATTAAATTTTTTGCGAATGACAAAAAATATCTTGCCGAAGAAATCGGCACGCTAAGATTGGGTCGTATCAAAACGAACGAATTGAAAGCCGGCAATGTCGGTTACCTAATTGCCGGAATCAAAGATGTTCACGATACAAAAGTGGGCGATACCGTTACACTTCTGCGAAACGGTTCAGAAATTCCGTTACCGGGCTACAAAGAAATTAAACCGATGGTGTTCAGTGGTTTGTATCCAACCGATTCCGATAATTACGAGAATCTTCGCGAAGCTCTTGAAAAATACCGCCTGAACGATTCATCGGTAAGCTATTCTCCCGAAACTTCTGCTGCTCTGGGATTCGGATTTAGATGCGGTTTCCTTGGCATGCTTCACATGGAAATTGTTCAGGAACGTTTGGAACGCGAGTTCAATCAATCAATTGTAACAACTTTGCCTAACGTTGAATACCGGGTATTCAAACGTAACGGAGACCAAATCATTGTCGATAACCCGGCTGAAATGCCCCCTCAAGGCGATATTGAACGCGTAGAAGAACCGTTTGTGAAAGCGCAGATCGTTACCCCCAGCGAATATGTCGGGAACTTAATGCAGCTTGCAATTGAAAAAAGAGGTGTATATACAAACACAACATATATTGATCCGACCCGTGCGGATATTCAGTTTGAATTTCCTCTTTCGGAAATAATTTTTGATTTTTATGATAAGCTGAAATCGATCTCGCGCGGATATGCATCGTTCGATTATGAATTCATTGGTTACCGGCAATCGGAACTTGTGAAAATCGATATCATGCTTAACGGAGAAAAAGTTGACGCTCTTTCGATAATTGTTCATGAAAAAAAATCTTACAGCTGGGGTTTGAAGGTTTGTTCCAAACTGAAAGATTTGATTCCGCGCCAGATGTTCGAAATTGCAATTCAAGCAGCAATCGGTTCAAAAGTAATTTCTAGAACTAATGTGAAAGCGCTGCGGAAAAATGTTTTAGCTAAATGTTATGGTGGTGATATTACGCGAAAAAGAAAATTATTGGAAAAGCAAAAAGAAGGTAAGAAACGAATGAAGCAGGTAGGCAATGTCGAAATTCCGCAAGAAGCATTTTTAGCCGTATTACAGATTGACGAGTAAACTAATTCTCAATTAGCAATTTTCAATTCTAAATTTAAAAGGTTTGGCATGTTATCATTCAGCAAAGAAGAAAAGAAAGAAACTAAGAAACCGGTTGTCAAAACCCAGAAACAAAAATTTCTTGAGTTCTGGAAAAATTTGTTGTTTGCCGCTGTTGCAGCATTTTTAATTAAAACATTTTTTATAGAAACTTCCCGCGTTCCTACAGGTTCGATGGAAAAAACAATAATGGTGGGTGATTTTTTATTTGTCAATAAGTTCATTTATGGTTCTTCATCTCCAAGAAGTATTCCTTTTACCGATATTGCTCTTCCGTATTTTCAGCTTCCTGCTCTACGAAATCCGAAACATGGCGACATTGTTGTGTTCGAATACCCCGGCGACAGAGACGATTTGAAAGCGGCTGAGATTACAAACTATGTTAAACGCTGTATAGGTGTTCCGGGTGACACAATTGAGATTGTTGATAAAGTAGTTTTTGTAAACGGCAAGGAAGCACATCGTCCTCCGCAAATTCAATACATAAATAATTATTGTACGCCGAAAGGAATTACCAATCCACGCATATTTCCGAAAGGAAGTGAATTCAACGAAGACAATTACGGACCGATTGTTGTACCGAAAAAAGGAGATGTGATAAATCTAACCGCTGATAATGTTGAGAAATGGAAAACTATCATCGATCGAGAATTAGGCAGATTAGCCGTAACGGTCGAAGGCAATCGAGTGCTGATTGATGGCAAACCGGTTAAATCCTACACACTAAAAAAAGACTACTATTTTATGATGGGTGATAACCGCGACGACAGCGCCGACAGCAGATTCTGGGGCTTTGTTCCACGCGATAAAATTGCAGGACAAGCATTTCTGATCTATTGGTCGTGGGACCCCAGTATTTCTTTCTCCGATTTTTTCAATCTTTTAGGCTCTGTTAGATTAGGAAGAATTGCAAAATTAGTTCATTGAGATTTAGGTTCTAACTTCAGTATCTTATTCTTGACAAAGTGAAAGGTGAACGATGAAATATTTGTTTTCTTTTTTGATTGGATTGATTTTTTTGTCATCCTCGACCGCACAAACAAAGTATTTCATTTACTTCCGGGACAAAGGCGTTTCGCCCGAAACCAAACTTCAGAAGACTTCATCACTTTACAAACTTGCAGAAGAAAAACTTTCACCCAAAGCTATAGAGCGAAGAAAATCAGTGATGGGTGAAAACTACATCACATACGAAGACCTGCCGCTAAACGAAAGTTATGTTGATCTGTTAACAAATCTCGGTGTTAAAATAGAAAACCGGCTGAAATGGTTTAATTCAGTTACATCGTATCTTACACCGGAACAGGTAAGTCAAATTAGAAATTTACCTTTCGTGAAAAAAATTATTCCTGTCGGCACTTTTTATTTTGGTAGTAATGAATCAAACATACCTTTTCAGCCGCAGCCGGCAGGTTCGCTGGAAAAATCTTCCTACTTGCTCGATTACGGTGCATCGTTAACTCAAAACGCACTTTCAGATATTCCTGCTGTGCACGATCTCGGAATTACCGGCGCTGGAGTTACAATCGGCCTGCTTGATAGCGGATTCCGTTGGAAGACACATCCTGTCTTTAACAGGATAAAAATTTTGAAGGAATATGATTTCGTTCAAAACGATTCTGTTACAGCTAACCAAACCGGCGACAGCAATGATCAGGATAGCCACGGAACAGCGGTCCTTTCTATTATTGGCGGATACGCACCCGGGAATTTGATTGGCCCCGCATTCGATGCAAATTATATTCTGGCAAAAACAGAATACGTACCAACTGAAACTAATATCGAGGAAGACAACTATGCTGCCGCCCTCGAATGGATGGAAGGATTGGGTGCCGACATTACTAGTAGTTCACTTGGCTACAGCGAATTTGATGCAGGCCAAACTTCTTATACTTATGCCGATATGAATGGTCGAACTACAATTGTAGCTAAAGCAGCAAATCTTGCATTCGATAGAGGAGTGTCGACTTTTACTGCTGCGGGTAATGAAGGTACATCCCCCTGGCGTTATATAATTTCACCGGGCGATGCATTTAATATAATTACCGTTGGCGCTGTTGATAAGAATAATATTCTTGCGTCGTTTAGCAGCAGGGGTCCAACTGCAGACGGCAGAATTAAACCTGAAGTCTGCGCAATGGGAGTCTCTGATGTGAATGCTTCGGCAATAACAACATCCTACAATATTGGTAACGGAACATCATATTCAACTCCGATTGCAGCTGGCATTGGCGCATTATTGAAATCCGTTTATCCGCATTTAACAAACCGGCAGATCAGAAAAATTTTTATTGAAAGCAGTGACCGATCGGCAAATCCCGATAACGATCACGGCTATGGTTTAGTTTCTGCCACGAGAGCTATTGCTTATCCGAATCTAAGCGTTACTAATAATATCTTTAATTTGAATAAGATATTTTTGAATGCAAGCGGTGTAAACTCCGCAACAGTTGTTTTGAAATACTCTATAGGTAAAGGTTCGATGCAAACAGCAGCTATGACTTATGACGGCAAATTAAAATATTTCTACAATTTCCCTTTCTCGCAGCCGGATTCGGTTAAATTCTTTTTTCAATATCAAACTAACGATGGTTTGCTAGTTAGAGAACCCTTCAAAGGTGTTTATGTTTTTACCTACGGTGATTTAATGATAAGTTACGACCCGACAAAAACGATTATCGAACAGGTTCCGGATGAATACTTGTTAGCCCAGAATTATCCCAATCCATTCAATATTGAGACCAGAATTGAGTTTTACTTGCCGGTTAACTCACAGGCAGAACTATCGGTTTACGATCTGATAGGTCGACAGGTAAGAACACTGTTTAATGGATTTGCAATTTCCGGCAGAAACATATTGTTGTGGAACGGTAGAAATAACAATGGCCAAATTGTTGCTAGCGGTCCCTATTTTTATGTTCTAAAAGTTCAAGGAAAAGTTTTTGCAAAAAAAATGATCTTGATAAAATAAAAAGTACATCTCTACTAAGCCAGAATTAATTTTAGCTCTGCCTTCTTTTTAGGAACGTAAGTGTAACAAGCGGGTCAATATTGACCGCGTTTTCATTACGGTATTTGTGTTGTTATAAAGTTTGTTCTGTTTAGTAAGCATTGTATTTAAATGTAAGACCAGTAACTAAGTTAGTTGGTAATTAAAAACATTTTTTAAATAGAAACATTGTTGAGTTGGGCGGCAAGTTTCCGTATGCCGTTAGGCATCTTCAAAAGGTATAAAATGAAGAAATTATGTTTGATGTTTTTATTATTACTCTCATTTCCGTTATTCGCACAAGAAAAGCCCTTTTATATTGATCTAGGAATCAATCGCTCTTGGTTTATTTATGACCAAGATTTATTAAGTGATATTAAAACGGATTTCATAATGAAACCCAATATTTCGATTCATTATAATTTTGCTAGCTTCGTAAAGTTTACAACTAGTATAGGCATTAGATACTACAATTTAGGTAGAACAGTTACCTTAGATGTTTTTGGAAGAGGTCAAATGGAAACAATTAGCGTAAACCATTATCTACTTTCTTTACCATTACGATTAAAATATAGCCTTGATATTATCAATGCCAATGTATTTTTAAATGCAGAGCCCTCACTTATATTAAAAAGTAATAGCAGAGGAATCAGTCTAGCAAATACATTTATCACTGAAAGAAATATTACTTCTGAAATGAATCGAGTCCAATTTCTTATTGGCGCTGGTTTCGAATATTATTTTATAATTAGCAAACAATCATTTGGCATAAAAACAATTTTTAATTATTCGTTAACGAAAATACCGAAAGAAGGTATATTCAAAGATTCCTATAATCAAGAATTTAGTTATCTTGGTTATAAAGCAATGGAAGTTGGTCTTACATTAACATACCATTTCTAAAATATTATTTGTTGCAAATGCCTAAGTGTCTCAAGCGGACTGCTGAAGTTAGTCGTAACATTTGCAGTGTAGTTTGAGTGAGTTTTTGAAGTTGAAAAGTAATAAAATAAAATAAACAAGAAGTAGTTGTATTTGCAGCGTAAACCGTGTGGCGTCCGCTTAAACGCAACTACGTTATAAGTGTTTGTGCTTTGAAAAATGATTTTGAGGTGGTTAACTAATTAGTTATCTTTGAGGCGTGAAAAGAAAAATATTATTCTTCGGTGATTACTTTTTAGATTTCTATTCTAAACAAAATCTAAAAACAAAAGAGAAAATTGACTTTGTTCTCGATCTTATTATAAACGTCGAAAGAGTTCCTATCAAATTTCTGAAGTATTTGGAAGGGACTGACGGCTTATATGAAATAAGAGTATTGACACATAAAAGTAATATTAGAATCTTCAGTTTTTTTCGATGAAGGTAATCTAGTGA
>CAZQQC010000141.1:0-6867 GCA_964595365.1 uncultured Melioribacter sp. | reverse complement strand
TCGTGCCGTTTAATTCAATTGTTCTGATCTTCAGGTTGCCGTAAAAATTGAGGTCAACCTTTTCGCTACTATGTTCGAACATACGTATTGTAATGTTAACATCACCAAAAATTTTTTTCTGTCCGGGATATAAATCAATCTTTATAGTATAATGTTTTACATCAACCGTCCTGTGACTTGCCGGATTATATTCGTCAAGTTTCGTTGCATCATAATCTTTTAACGGAGAAAGCAAAGAGACAACCTTTCCGGCGTTCGAAACCAAATTCATGTTATGATAAATCCAGACACCGGTTACAACAAGAGCGGCAAACATAAAAATAGCCACAGCTGCAAGTATTGACGAATATTTCTTCATTTTTAGTTCCCGTTAAAAGAAAAAAGTGGAGACACCGTTCGATTATAATCAAAAGTTAATCATTTCTTTAATTGCCAATCAATTCTTAATTAGATATATTTTAATAAACATCTGCAAGGATGTAATGGCTTATACCGGTTCAACCATACTTAGAAAAACTTTGATAATGATATTAGCCGGCGGACAAGGCGAAAGACTTTTTCCGCTGACCCAGTATCGAACTAAACCATCGGTTCCGTTCGGAGGCAAATACAGAATTATAGATTTCACTTTATCGAACTGTTTGAACTCCGGCTTCAGAAAAATTTATGTACTCACACAATACAAATCGGATTCACTCAACCGTCATCTCTATGAAGCATGGAATATTTTTAATCCGGAGTTGCGTGAATTTATTTATTCCATTCCGCCGCAGTTTAAAACCAGCAACAACTGGTATTTGGGAACAGCTAACGCTATTCATCAAAATTTTAATTTGATTGAAGACGAGAATTACGAATGGGTGCTCATTCTTTCCGGCGATCACATTTACAAGATGGATTACTTGAAAATGATTCAGTATCATATCGAAAAGAAAGCAAGCACAACACTATCCGCAATTTCTGTTCCTAAATCTCAGGCAAACCGTTTCGGTGTTATTGAAGTCGATTCGACTTATAAAGTGAATTCATTTATTGAGAAACCTAAAAATCCGCCGGTGGTTCCGGACAAACCGGATTCTTCTTTTGTAAACATGGGTATTTATGTTTTTAAGGTTAGCGATCTCAGAAATATATTCGACAGAATGGAGAAGGAAAAAATCGCGAGTCATGATTTCGGCAAAGATATAATTCCTTACATGATAAATAATAACCACAGTGTGCATGCTTATCGTTTTATTGACGAGAACAAAAAAGATCAGCCTTATTGGGTCGATGTTGGAACGATTGAAAGCTATTATGCAGCCAGTATGGATCTTATAAACGTAAGTCCGCATTTTAATTTGTATGATTTCGATTGGCCGTTAAGAACACAGCAGCGGCAATTTCCCCCGGCAAAAACTGTTTCTCACGAAGGTGAAAGGGTTGGCCGTGCAATTAATTCTCTGATCTCCGACGGGACAATAATTTCCGGCGGTCTGGTCGAACGATCCATACTTGGATTTAACGTGCGTGTCAACAGTTTTTCTTATCTCACAGATTCAATTGTGATGGATAACTGCAAGATTGGCCGCTATGCAAGAATCAGGCGAACAATTATAGATAAGAATGTTAGCATACCTGAAGGAATGGAAATTGGATTCGACACCGAAGATGACCGCAAACGTTTTACTGTATCGGATACCGGTATTGTTGTGATACCGAAGAATTACGTTTTTAAGTAAGCACGAATCGTTCGGCTTTTAAAATTTAAATGGCTGGCGTGTCCCACAGCCATTTTTTTCCGATGCAAATTGTTTTGAATGGTTTGATTTCTTTATAGCAAATAGTGAATCAAATTAAATGAACTCACAGCTCGAAGATAAACTTTCTAACCTTCCGCCGTCACCGGGTATATATCAATTCCTGAATGAGAAAGGAAAAGTTATTTACGTCGGCAAGGCAAAAAATCTGCGTAACAGGGTACGTTCTTATTTTCAGAAAAATATCGACTCGCCTAAAACTGCAGCTCTGGTTTCAAAAGTTTCTGATCTGCAACTAATTATTACCGATAGCGAAATCGAAGCGCTCGTACTCGAAAATAATCTTATTAAAGACCTCAAGCCGCGCTACAATATCAATCTGAAAGACGATAAATCGTATCCTTACATACGTATCACAAACGAATCTTTCCCTCAAATTTTTCCAACACGTAATGTTGTGAGGGACGGTTCAAAATATTTTGGTCCGTATACGGAAGTTAAAAACATGAAATCGTCTCTTCGTATGCTGAATAAGATTTTTAAAATTCGAAGCTGCAAACTTGATATAACCGACGAAGCAATTGAAAAGAAAAAATTCAAAGTGTGTCTGGATTATCATATTAAGAAATGCGAAGGGCCCTGTGAAGGATTGGTTACACAAGTCCGTTACAACAATATGGTTAATCAGGTAATTAAAGTATTGAGAGGCAAAACCGATCAACTTATCGAAGAGTTGAAGATGCAGATGCAAAGTGCATCTGAAAAATTTGAATTTGAAAAAGCTGCCGAGCTGCGCGACCGGATTAATCAGTTACAGATTTATTCTTCAAAACAAAAGGTTGTCTCTACCGACCTTGAAGATCGCGATATCATCAGCATTGCTTTCGAAGGTAAAGATGTTTCCGCAACAGTGTTGAACATCCGCTCCGGAAAACTTGTAGGTAAAAGACAATTGAATCTTAGCGCGGAAGAGAACGAAGAAATAGCACAAATTTATTCCTCAATCATAAAATTTTATTACGAAGAGTTTGTAGAAGTACCTCAAGAAATAGTTCTGGAAACCGAACCGGACGAAGCGGAATCATTGTTGGAATGGCTGAACACACGTGCCATAAAAAAATGCAAGTTCTACATTCCACAACGTCAGAGTGAAGCGAAGTCACTTTTGATTATGTGTAAGCAAAATGCTATCCTCCAATTAAAAGAAATACAGTTGCAGCGTATGAAGAAAGAAGGAAATGTCCCGTATGTCTTATCAGCGCTTCAACGTGATCTTGGTTTGAAAAAATTGCCGCGTGTAATTGAATGCTTCGACAACAGCAACCTGCAAGGCACCGATGCCGTAGCTAGCATGGTAGTTTTTGTAGACGGTAAACCGAAAAAAAGTTTATACCGGAAATATATCGTTAAATCTGTAGAAGGACCGGATGATTTTGCCAGCATGCGGGAAATAATTTATCGCCGGTACTACAGAGCAATAGAGGAAAAACAGCCGATGCCGGACTTAATTATGGTTGATGGCGGCAAAGGTCAGCTTTCCAGCGCAAAGGAATCCCTCGACAAGCTCGGGATTAAAAATTATCAAATAGTCGGCTTGGCAAAGCGACTTGAAGAAGTCTTTCTGCCCGGAGAACCGGAAGCTCAATCGATTCCGAAAACTTCATCGGGTTTGAAATTGATTCAGCATGTTCGAGACGAAGCTCACCGTTTTGCAATAACATTTCACCGTGAACGTAGAAGCAAAAGAATTTTTACAAGCGAACTACTTGAGATTAAAGGTATCGGTAAAAAAGTTGCACATAAACTTTTGAGTAAGTTTAGTCTGGAAGAAATTAAAAAAACTGATGAAATAAAACTTGCAGAAATTGCCGGTGAAGCAAAAGCAAAATTGATATTTAAACATTACCATAAATTGTAGAGCAGAGTTATAGTAAATATCTGTTGTAGAGGCTGGCTCAAAAGTAATTTATCAAAAAATAAATCTGGGAAAATCTATTTAATCAGTGGTATCAGTTCTATTCTTAGATTAAACAAGTACTTTGGAGATGATTTCAAGACTTGAGAGCAATAGTCGAATCGCTTTGCAAAGGAATAAAAAAGCCAGGCTCTGAACCACCCAAGTTAGATACTGACCGTTGCTTCCTTCCGGACCTGGCGGGGTTGGGTATAAACTTGCCGATTAGAGCCGGGCAAATTTGGGATGCTAATATAAAAATATTTGCTGCCTATCCCAACTCTTCCAGTAGAAGGGTTTTAAGGATTTTCAAGTCACGATTAAATTATACAAAATTTATACTGATAAAAAATTTTTTACTTCATCAATAATCAATTTCGAATCAATTCCGCCTTCCCCATCAAAGCTGCATTTCTTTGGATCGCCAGGACATGCAGTTTGGCAATAATTTTCCGAAGGCTGAATAATTTTGTTCCTATTACCTACCGGTCCCCATAGTTTAGGCGAACATGCTGTGAGTGGACAAAACATGGAAAGCGTTTTTACTTTTAAAGCTGCGGCTACGTGCATCGGTCCTGTACTGGAAGAGATTAACAAATCGAGCGACGCAAAATTCACAAATGTTTCTCTAAGCGATTTACCGACGTTCGGATAAAATACATTTTCAAAATTTTTAAGCTGAGCAGGAATATGATTATCTGTAATAGCCACCGCAACATTTTCAATTGCAACCAGACTTTTTATCAATCTAACATATTCTTCCGGTTTCCAATTAGGTGCCGAGTTTCCGCATGTCGAATGAACACCGATCAAATATTTTTTCCCATCAAGAAATTCTTTCCGTGCTATCAAGACTTTTTCTTTTTCTTGACCGGTTAAAAAAATTTCTGTTTCTAGATTATTTGAATGAACTCCCATCTTCCTGGCTAAATCCATACAATAATCCGCTTCATGCCTAAGCGGATTGTACTTTTTACGATTAACGTAACGGGTAAACGTAATAAATTGATAGAACTTGCGGCTCACTCCGACACGATACGGAATGCCGGAAAAAAAAAGCAGATAGTTCAACCTTTCCTTTGGAAGAAGGGTTAATGAATGCGTGAACCCGTAACTTCTAATTTCCCGTGCTTTTTCGAAAAATGATTTGAGCGAACCGTTATCGTAATCATCAATAAGCAAAATTTTATCCACGTAAGGATTATTGGAATAAATATCCTGCGTATATTTTCGAACCAATACGGCAACAAAGCTATCGCGAAAAGTTTTTTTGATTTCACGCGGCAGAGGCGTCGACAAAACTACATCGCCAATTCTATCCGGCCGGACAATTAAGATTCTTCGATTCTTCATAGACCCGGATTGTTTTTGCGGCAATCTTTTCCCACAAAAAATTTTCTTTTATAAAATTCTTTAATGTGTTTTCTTTTTTTCTGTTCAAAGTCTTTTCAATCCCTTTTTTAATAGACTCGGTAGAAGACGGTTTTACGTACTCTGCCATATTTTTAAAATAATCTTTTGTTCCACCATAAGGAGTTATAACAATTTTAGCGCCGGTTAAGGCAGCTTCCAAAGCTGCTATTCCGGGGGTTTCAAAAAACGAAGGCAAAACAAAAGTATCGCAAGCAGCGTAAGCCGATGCCAGCAAGGAAGAATCATTCGGAAGTTCTTCAATTAAAGTAATATGTTTATTTCTGTTAATAATTTTTCTTACTTCATCCGATTCACCCATATTAAGTATTCTGCCAATAATAACTGCCGGATGTTCTATTGTTTCCAGGGCACGAACCAGCTTTAACACATTTTTTCTTTTCGGCCCGATATGGCCAACGTTAAGAATAAAATCTTCTATTCCATATTTATTTATAAACAAAGAAGGATCGGCGTCAAGAAATTTTTTAGAAACACCGTTTGAAATAATTTTTACTTTTTCAGCATTTATGGAAAACCCGTATTCTATTAAACGCTTTTCATCTGTTGTGTTGGGCAAAACAAGTTTTGACCATTCGCAGATATCTCTTATAAAACCGTAATCGAACCATAAACCTTTAATAAATTTCTTAGCAATTCTATCAATGCCGCAAATCATTTTAAGAAAAGAAATAGAATGCAGACTAAAGAAAACCGGTTCAACAAAAAAAGGAATTTTATCATACTTGAGTGTGCGGGCTAATCCATAGGTTGATAAATTTGCCCCGAATAGATGAACGATGTCAAATTTTTTTAGTCTGTCTCCGGATTCCCACATATTAAATAATTCAACATGATGCCCGGATGTTTCCAGACAGGCTTTGGTTTCCAATATTTTAACATACGAACCCCCTTTCGCAAAAGGAACCGCATCTGCTGTAGCAAAACAAATTTTCATTGCCTTAGTTTTCTATATTTGAAAAGAATGTCGTGTCTTATCATTCTCAAAGTTTTCTCTCTAAGATAACCCGGGGAAGTTTTATACTCTATTGCAAGACTTGCTTCTTCAATCTTTATTTTTTCACCGGGATTGTCTATCGGTGCAAGAAAAACTTCTTCGTCGGGGAAAAAGATTCTCACCCAAATTCGATCGTTCGGTTTTTCATGATTCAATTTGATTTCACCGTCTATGTACTCCGCATTCCACTTAAAAGAAATTCTTTCTTTCCACCAATTGGAGAATTCCTTGAAATGCATGCTCTTGATATTATACGAATTTATATTTCGAAATATATGTCCAAGCAAATGAAATTTTTCTTCGCGGGGATGTACATACAACACTATTGGTTCCTGAAGAGAAATTTTTTCTTCAATAACATTAAAAAAATATTTCAGCATACCGTCTTCGTTGTGCCATCCCCACGCTAATCTTCCAAAGCTCATCGGGTGAATCGGGATTTGCAGTACAGTTGAAAACTTTGAATCAAAATAAGGAAAGAACGGCAGGCAGTCATAGGCATATCCAAATTCGGATGAATATTGGAAATTACAATCCTCTACGGCTTTGCCGAGCTGTTCGTTCCACTCGCCATAAGGTGCAGCAAAACCCGAAGGATCAATTCCCATTTTAGACAAAACTTTAATTCCTTTCTTAATATTCTCATAATTTTCCCGATACGATAAAAAATTTCTGTGCCTATAACAATGCAGCCCCATTTCGGGAATAATCGAACTTCGCTGCCGACGCCCGCCATTGCTTGAATG
>CAZQQC010000140.1:0-6987 GCA_964595365.1 uncultured Melioribacter sp. | reverse complement strand
GAGTGTTAAACACTTTGTGCAGTGCAACTGTAAGTTCTACGGTCCCCAATCCTCCGCCAAAATGCCCGCCAATTTGCGAAATGACATCAACCATGTATTCGCGGATTTCGGTGCAAAGCGTTTTGAGATCGGCAAGAGGGAGTTCTCTGATATCCGCCGGAGAATTTACTTTGGACAATATTTTATATTTTGATTCGTCGCCCATGTTAAGTCATCCTTCCAGCATTAATCTTTGATATTTTTTTCCAGCTGTTTTTTTAATTCCGTCACTTTTAATTCGGCATCTTTTAATATTGTATAACAAAAATTTGCCAGACTTATTCCTTCTTCATATAACCCGATTGATTCCTCCAGACCGGCTTCCCCTTTTTCAAGTAGGTCAGAAATTTCTTGAAGACGTTTCAACGAGTTTTCAAAATTTTGTTCTTTCTTTTTACTCATTTATGTTCACTTCTCCATCGAAGAATTTTAGCTTAACAGGCTGATCTGACTTCAGCTTTTTTAATCTGTTAATATATGTTTCGTTTTGTTTAACTATCACAAATCCGCGCTTTAGAACAGAATCAATATTATATGTTTGAATTTTATGGCTCAACAAATTTAACTCATTTTTACTTCTGCCGAGACAATTTTCAAAAATATTTTGGAAACGGAAAAGCAGATTATCGAGCTGCTGCGATTTATTGCTAACAAAATCCTGAGGTACACGAAAACCGTACGACGTAGTTACCATGTCAATTCCAGTGCGATAGTTATCAATTATCTCAAACATTTTCTCCGGAAAATTATATGAAATTTCATTTATAAAGGCAAAGAGCTCTTCGCTGTTTGGCGTCGCCAGCTCCATTGCAGCAGAAGGTGTTGACGCTCTAAGATCGGCAACAAAATCTGCAATTGTAAAATCGATTTCGTGACCAACACCGCTGATAACGGGAATTTTCGAATCGAAAATTGCGCGGGCAACAATTTCTTCGTTGAACGCCCACAGGTCCTCAAGCGACCCTCCCCCGCGTCCCACAATCATAACATCGATGTCGTTTTGCTCGTTCAGCAATTTTATGCTATCGGCAATTTCTTTTGCAGCGCCTTCGCCTTGTACACGGCACGACACAATAACAAGTTCGACCAGAGGATATCTTCTTGCTGCTATGCTTTTCATGTCTTGAAATGCAGCGCCATCAATTGCAGTTACTATTCCAATTTTCTTTGGAAATTTAGGAATAAGTTTCTTAAACTGTTTATCAAATAACCCTTCCGCATTAAGTTTCTGTTTTAATTTTTCAAAAGCAGCTTGAAGTTCTCCGGCTCCTGCCGGTTTCATGGAACGAACATCGATCTGGTAGCTGCCACGAGGAGGGTAAACAGTAATTCTTCCGGTTACAATTACCTTCATTCCGTCCTGCGGTGTAAAAAAAACGTAACTGTTCAAACCTTTCCACATGGCACAACCGATCTGCGCACCGGAATCCTTCAACGTGAAATACCAATGGCCGGAAACGTGCTGCTTAAAATTCGACAGTTCACCAATGACACTCACATCGGAAAAATTTTCTTCGACTGTCTGTTTAATTAAGCCGGTAATTTCGCTAACCGAGAGAATCAATTCCGTCATTTTTCTTTTCTAAAGATTAAACAATACTGATGATGCCTGTTGCCGACCCAGGCGCTGTTAACGCCAAGCGCAATTAATTTCTTATCGTCTTGAAGCCAGATTTTTTCATCCTTCAAAACCCAGCTCCTGTCTTTCCGTTTTGTAAGTGAAGTTGCAGTATCGAAAGCCAGCGGATATAACCTGCCGTTGTAATAAACATTATTGGTTATTACGGTTAAGTAACCGCCGTGTTTTGTCAAATCGTAAACTTGATCGAATACTTCGGCTTGCTGCTGCAAAAAATCTTCGTAAGAAGTTATGTTGCCCAAATCATCCGGGTTAAAGGAGTAGCGGGTATCCAGACCTCTCTTTTTTCTTTCTTTCTGTCTGATCGAGTTGCGTTCGAGTTGATTCCAGTACGGGGGCGACGTAATAGTGTAATCGAATTTCGTTTTTGCAGAATCGTTCTCTGAGATAAGCCTCACAAGTTCCAGCGAATTGCCAAGCAGCGGGAAAGCATATTTTGAAAAACTTTTTTCAGCAATTCTCTTCTTGGCTGTGTTAAAATATTTTTTGTTAATTTCAACACCGATAGATTTTCTCCTTAAAGCAGCGGCAGCCAATAAGGTGCTTCCGGTTCCCATGAAGGGATCCAGAACCCATTCGTCTTTCTTTGTGAAAAATTTTATAAAATCTTCAATAAGTGTTTCCGGAAACTTTGCCGGATGAAGCAGTTCGTTTTCTTTTCTACCCGGAGGGTGCAAAATAAACCAGCTCTTTGTGAACTTGAGCCATTCTTTTCCGGTAAGCTCATTGAGCTTGTTGTTCGTGTTCAATCTGCCCCGTTCACCCAGGTCGATATAATTTTTTTTTGTTTTGCTCACGTTCTTTACAAATTAAGTGAGAAGAAATTGGAATAAAGCCCTAACAAAAACTCATTGAAACCTGTTCCGCCGCTTATCAACTGAAAATTGTAACGATACCTTGTATAAAAGGTAAACACGTTTTGAATCTGGAACAGACCTACGGATAATTCCAAACTCATTCCGTTATAGCCCTCGAAGTCGGTAAATCCCGTTACACCGGGAGAAAGATATTTAATTGCCGGCAACTGGAAAATGTGTTTGTAACCAATACGGAAAAAATTTTTCTTCTGCGCTTCAAAAACGTAGGTGTACTCGATTCCGAAATAACTCATCGGATAATTGTAGCCGGCAGAATAAAACGAAATTAACGGGATCTCTTTGCTAAGAGCCCGGTTGTGCTTGCCGCCGTTGAAAACATAAGTCGGCGAAGGCAGACCAAAAATGATACCGCCGAGACACATCATAAAAACACCTGGCTGTTGTTCAGGTGCGATTACAACGCCATTTGGAATTACGACATTTGTAATATCCGATTTAGTTTCAACACCATTTTTATTTTTTACAATTATTTCGTAATGAAATCCGGTTGAATCGATTGGCAATTGAACAAGTTTTATTTCGAATTTGTGATTCTCTTCAAACTTTTTGGAAACATCATAAGCCTTCTTTCCTAAAACAATAATCTTTGAAGTGCAGCTGTCGCTTGTAAAAAATGAGAGAACAAATTTGTTCGGCACTTCAGCAGTTATATACGAATCTACAATCATAATATCCGTGCCGGAAACTCTGTTTGAATCCGTTTGCCCGGAAATAATTTCAACAAAAAATAAAATGGTAAGAATAAATATGATTTTGAACATTCCAGTTCTGATTTATAAACATTCCTAAAATAAAACTTTTTTATAAAATGAATTATGCTTTATTTTCTCAAACCCGCCAGGACCCGCTTCGACGCAAGGCAGCCCGGCGAGACTGGTAAAGTGGTTAAAGCGAAGAAGTACTATTGAGCCAATATTTGGTCACTTAAAAACTGACAATCGTCTTGATAAAAATTTACTAAAAGGTACAGACGGTAATCATATCAATGCAGTCCTGGGTGGACGTACATTTCAAAAACAATACTTGGTTTTTACATACAGACATTCTATATTCGAATAATTTAAGAGAAGAAAAATAATTCTGGAGTGCATCATGAATACATTATTCAAATCTTTTGCCCTAATTCTGTTTTTATTTGTTTCAATTCAAGCGCAGGAACAGAAAATAAAATATCCGGCGGCTAAAAGGGTCGACCAGATTGATGATTACCACGGAACCAAGATTGCCGATCCTTATCGATGGATTGAGGATGTTAATTCCAAAGAAACAGCGGAATGGGTTGAAGCAGAAAACAAAGTAACGGAAAATTACCTTTCTAAAATTAATTTCCGCGATTCTTTAAGAAAGAGATTGACCGACTTATGGAATTATGAAAAATATTCTGCTCCGTCGAAACATGGAAACTATTACATCTATTCAAAGAATGACGGTTTACAGGAACAAAATGTAATTTATATTCAGAACGGCTTGAATGCTAAACCGGAAGTTCTCCTCGATCCGAACAAATTATCCAGCGATGGTTCGGTAAGTCTTGGCGGTCTGGCAGTTTCTAACAACAATAAATATTTAGCTTACGGAATTTCACGAGGCGGTTCGGACTGGCGTGAGTTTTACGTAATGGATGTACAAACGAAAAAATTGACAGACGATATAATTAAATGGGCAAAGTTTACCGGCACCGCCTGGTTCAAAGATGGTTTTTACTACTCACGTTACGATGAACCGAAACCCGGTGAAGAGCTGAAACAAAAAAACGAATTTCAAAAACTTTATTATCATAAGATGGGTACGCCACAGCGGGATGACAAGCTTGTTTTGGAAGATAAACAAAATCCAAGACGCGGATTTGGTGCCGATGTAACAGACGACGAAAAATTTTTAATTGTAACGGTCTGGGATGGTTCATCAACAAAAAATATGATCTGGTTTCAAGACCTAACCGGCAGCGGATCGATTGTGAAATTAATCGATAAGCCGGATGCCGAATACAGTTTCGTAGATAATCTTGACGGAAAATTTTTAGTAAAGACAAATATGGATGCGCCGAATAACAGACTTGTTCTGATCGATCCGAAAAAATCGGGCAAAGACAATTGGAAAACCATAATACCGGAATCAAAAAATGTGATGCAATCGGTTTCGTTTGTCGGCGCAAAATTAATTGTTACGTATCTCAAAAATGCCAATAGCAAAGTCTCGGTTTATCAATTAGACGGGAAATATTTGTACGATGTAAAATTGCCAGCACTTGGAACAGTGGGCGGCTTCGGCGGAAAGAAAGATGAAAACGAAACGTTTTACATTTTTACCTCTTTCACATACCCACCTACTATTTATAAATACGATGTAAAGAAGAATAAATCCGAGTTGTTCCGTAAATCTGCTGTTTCGTTCGATCCCGCTTCTTACGAAACGAAAGAAGTGTTCTACAAAAGTAAAGACGGCACTAAAGTGCCCATGTTCATAGTTTACAAAAAAGGATTGAAACTTGACGGCAACAATCCGACTCTTCTCTATGCATACGGCGGATTCAATATTGCAATACTTCCTTCATTTAGCGTTGCACGAATTCCGCTTCTGGAAAATGGATTTGTCTATGCGTCGGCATGTTTACGGGGAGGCAGCGAGTACGGCGAAGCATGGCATAAAGCCGGTATGCTCGATAAAAAGCAAAATGTGTTCGATGATTTTATTTCTGCAGCAGAGTATTTGATCAAGAATAAATATACCAATCCAAACAAACTTGCGGTACAGGGAGCTTCCAACGGAGGATTGCTTATCGGAGCAGTAATAAATCAAAGACCGGATTTGTTCAAGGTTGCTTTTCCGATGGTTGGCGTTATGGATATGATTCGTTATCATAAATTTACCATCGGGTGGGCATGGGTTCCGGAATTCGGATCGAGCGATAATCCCGATCAATTCGAATACTTAATAAAATATTCACCGCTTCACAACATAAGTAAAGGCGTTAACTATCCCGCAACAATGGTAACTACTGCAGATCACGATGACCGCGTTTTCCCTGCTCACTCGTTTAAGTATGCTGCAACTCTTCAAGAAATGAACAGCGGGAAAAATCCAACGCTAATTAGAATTGAAACTAAAGTAGGACACGGTGCTGGAACAAGTACTTCCAAATCTATTGAGCTCAATACCGATTTATTTTCATTCATGTTTTATAATATGGGTATTACACCGAAGTTTTAAATTTCGCCGATATAGACTTGCCGCCAGCCACAACAAAGCATTGACAGGAGGCAAGTCTATACTGTTTTTAATTCTTTCTAAAAATTCGCGGGACAATTTTCAACAAATCTTTGGTACCGACAAGACGTAACTTTAGTTTTTTGGCGTATAATAAATTCATTGCACCTTTTAATCCGTCGTAAAGATTTTTATTGAACGGATGCCACCACAAATTTTTCTTAACAAAAGGAAGAATATCTTTCACAATGGTCAGCGCCTGTGTCATCTCATCAAAACCCATACTGCCGTGTGTTCTGCCAATGCCCGACTGTTTGAACCCGCCCCAGGGTGTTTCTGCCATTCCATGACTCATAAGATGATCATTAATTGTTACAACACCGGCTTTAATTTTTTTAGCAATTGATTCTCCACTCCGGGAATTTTTCGTCCAGACCGAACCGGTTAAACCTAAATAGGAATCATTAGCAAGACGAACCGCTTCATTGTAATCGGAAAATTTCATTACGCCAGCCACAGGGCCAAAAGTTTCGTCACGCATCAAAGTCATATCATGATTCACATCGGTTATAACCATTGCAGGAAGAAAATTTTTCAGTCTTGAATCATCTGTAATTTTTGATTTAGCAAAAATTTTTGCTCCCTTTTCAATAGCATCGTTAACATGACTCTTTACAGTTTCAATTTGTTTTTCGGTTGTCATACAACCTATGTCGTAATCAAACTGTTCATCATATCCAATGCGTAAATTTTCGATCTTATTTTTTAGTACTTTCATAAAATCGTCATAAATTTTCTCGTGGACATAAATTCTCTCAACCCCGCCGCACGACTGTCCGGCATTTTGAAATCCAGCCCACAGTGCACCCATCGCCGCACGATAGGGATCGGCATCTTCGCATACAATCATTGCATCGTTGCCGCCAAGTTCAAGGCATAACGGAGTTAAAGTTTTTCCAGCTTTTTCCATCAGGTATTTGCCAACAGCAACCGAGCCGGTGAAAAACATTTTATCGATCCCGGCTTCAAGGAAAGCATCTCCGGCTATTTTACCGGGAAGATTTATGAAATTAAAAATGCCGTCTGGAAGGTTCGCGTATTCAAATGCTTGTCTTAATGCTTGTCCTACCATTTGCGTTTCAGTTGCGGTTTTCAGAATTACAGCATTACCGGCAAGCAAACCCATAACAATTTCCGAAAAAGGAATTGAGAAAGGGTAATTCC
>CAZQQC010000139.1:0-7086 GCA_964595365.1 uncultured Melioribacter sp. | reverse complement strand
GTCTGTATCTAAGTATGAGTTCCATTTTTAAATTAAAAAATTATTTTTGTTGTGTTCCGAAATAATTCTTACGACGGATTTGTATATGTTTTTGCCACATAAACAACGCACAACAATTAAAAAACTCGTGTTTTGATCGGTTCAAAATCTCAAGAGATTTTTTCTTATCAACAAATTTATTCTTGTGCCCTTCTTTGATTGCCGGCGAAAGATCAAAATCTTACATAGCCTCTATCACAATAGAATAAACCGCACATATTTTTTTATACAAAAATTCAATGTACTTAAGCGGTTTAAACTAAAAGAAAAATTAACGTCAGCCAATAGAAAATTAGAAACCTTAGTTGTCAATAAAATCTATAATTTAACTAATCATAAACCTATTGTTATTGTGAAACGTCTAAATAATACTATAACTAATGTTCATTTTATCTAAGAGGTTAGTCATGTTATACAAGAAACTTTTCTTCTATTTAATTCCAGCAGCCTTTTTTGTTTTTTTTGTAGTGACGGGCTTTTCCGGCGACGATAAGTCGAAGAATAACGGGTTCGACTTAAATAATTTGGATCGTTCCGTTAGTCCCGCAAAAGATTTTTATCAGTTTGCGGTTGGCGGATGGAGGACGAGCAATCCAATTCCCGAAGATCAAGTTCGGTGGGGAACGTTTGAAGTACTTCAGGAACAAAACAATCAAATTCTAAAAAATATTCTTGAAAAAGCTTCTGCGAACAAAAATTGGCTTAAAGGTTCTGCCGATCAGAAGATAGGTGATTTCTTTGCAACCGGAATGGATTCTGCCCGCATTGAGAGAGAAGGGTACAAACCGATTATTTCCGATTTAATAAAGATTGATGCAATTCAAAACAAAGGCGAATTGGTAAAATTGATTGCCGGAGATCATCTTACCGGAATTCCTGCGTTGTTCAGATTTTACGTTTCGGTTGATGCAAAGAAAAGCAGCATGATGGCGCCCTACCTATCGCAAGGCGGATTAGGATTGCCTGATGTTGAATACTACACAAAGAACGATCCACGATCAAAAGAAATCCGCGATAAGTACATCCAGCATGTTGTAAATATGTTCAAGCTGGTAAATGTTGATGCTGCAACCGCCGAGAAAGATGCCCGGATTGTTATGAATATCGAAACTCAATTAGCCAATGTTTCCAATACCCGTCTTGAAAACCGTGATCCGGTTAAAACATATAATAAAATGTCCGTCGATAATTTGAAAGATATTTCAACCGGATTCGACTGGAAATCTTACTTTGATAATCTCGGTGTTGGAAATATTGAAGTTGTAATTGTAAGCCAACCGAAATTTTTTACCGGTCTTTCACAAATACTCAATTCGAATACTCTCGATGATTGGAAAACTTATTTTAAATGGCATTTGATAAATGATGCCGCAAACGCATTGAGCTCTCCGTTTGTGAATGAAGAATTCGATTTTAACGGAAGATTTATGAACGGCGCAAAAGCTATGCAGCCAAGATGGAAAAGAGTTCTTCGTTCTGTAAATGGCGCAATGGGAGAACTGTTGGGACAAGTTTACGTTAAAGAAGTTTTTCCACCCGAAGCAAAGGATAGAGCCGAAAAAATTGTTAAAACACTTCTCGTCTCAATGGGAGAGAGCATAAAGAATAATAAATGGATGAGCGAAACAACAAAAGAACAAGCGCTTCATAAATTAAGTACTTTTGGCGTTAAAATCGGTTATCCCGATAAATGGAAAGATTACGGCTTGCTGGAAATTGCACGAGATGGATATTACAAAAACTTAGAACGGGCAAGTGTCTTGGCAAGAAAAGATAACCTTGCAAAAATTGGTAAGCCTGTTGATAAAACCGAATGGGGTATGAGCCCGCAAACAGTTAACGCATATTATAATGGAACTAGAAACGAAATTGTTTTTCCGGCAGCTATTCTTCAGCCGCCGTTTTTTGATCCTAAAGCAGATGATGCAATTAACTATGGCGCTATGGGTGTTGTAATTGGTCATGAAATTTCCCATGGTTTCGATGATCAAGGGAGAAAGTATGATGCCGAAGGAAACATTAGAGATTGGTGGACAAAAGAAGATAACGAAAAATTTCAAGCCCGCGCAAAAAAACTTGTTGATGAATTTAACAATTTTGACGCTGTAGATACTTTTAAGGTGAACGGTGCGTTAACACTCGGTGAAAATATCGGCGACCTCGGAGGATTGAATGTTTCATTCAATGCTTTCAAAAATACCGATGAATATAAAAAAGGTGAATCGATTGACGGATTTACTCCTGCACAAAGATTTTTCCTCGGCTATGCACAAGTTTGGGCAGAAAATATCCGTCCCGAAGCTTTGAAATTGAGATTGAAAATTGATGTCCATTCGCCGGCAAGATTTAGAGTGCTTGGTCCTTTAATGAACCTTCCGGAATTTTTTCAAGCATTTGATGTTAAAGAAGGCGATCCTATGAAAAATTCCGACGATAAAATTGTAAAGATCTGGTAATTCAAAGAGTAAAATTAAGAGCGAGAGCATGAATACTAAATTCTTGCTCTTGCACTTAATCTTTTTTTGAAAATAAATTAATCTGTCTTTTTCCGTACCGTTCGTTATATTCAACAACCAAAATTTATCACAAGCAAGGGGATTAAATTAAATGTATGCACTCGAAGTAAAAGATCTTACCAAGCGGTTCAACGGTTTGATTGCAGTTGACCACGCATCGTTTGAAGTTCCGGAAGGATCGATTTTTGGATTAATAGGGCGCAACGGAGCCGGCAAAACCACAACAATCAGAATGATGATGAACATATATCTTCCCGACGAGGGAGAAGTGATTCTGCGCGGTGTTAAAATTGGTCAGGAGTTTAAAAACCAGGTCGGATACCTGCCGGAAGAACGCGGACTTTACAAAAAGATGAAAGTGCTGGAAACCCTTCTTTATTTTGCCGAACTGAAAGGCAAATCGGGAAAGCCGGTTCAAAAAACTGCAGAGCAATACTTAAAAAAATTTGACTTGTTTGACAGACGTCTCTCCAAAGTAGAGGATCTGTCGAAAGGGAATCAACAGAAGATGCAGTTTATTTCCACAATTCTTCACGATCCGGAATTCATAATTCTCGATGAACCGTTTTCCGGGTTGGATCCGGTCAACACAAATCTTTTGAAAGATATAATTCTTGAAATGAAGCAGCGCGGAAAAATAATTATTTTCTCTACTCACTTAATGGACTTTGCCGAAAGGATGTGCGATCATATTGTAATGATTGATCGCGGAAAAATAATTTTGAAAGGTCCGCTCGCCAGTATCAAATCTAAATACGGTCAGCGTAATGTTAGCTTAATACATAATGGAGATATTTCATTTTTGAAAGACAATCCGATTATAGAAAAGATAGAAGATTTTGGAAACTCTACTGGGATTCGGGTTAAAGAAGCAAATCAAACGCAGCAATTGTTAAAACTGCTGGTTGACCGCGGCGTTACAATCAAAAAGTTTGACGCCAATGAAATTTCCCTTCATGAAATATTTATCGAGTTTGCCGGACACGAAGATAGCGGAACGACGGACTTGTCTGCATCAAATAAAAAGGAAGGGCGCAATGTTTAATTACAGAGTCTTAGCTGTTATCAAAAGGGAATTGAGAGAAAAACTGATATCAAAAACGTTCATTTTCTTGACTATTCTTTTTCCCCTTTTGTTATTTGGAATGGTTGGTATTCAGGCACTTCTACATTCCGATGAAGGCAACACAAGAATCAGTGTTATCTCCGAAAGCGATGCATTAACTCAATCGTTGCAAAATGAACTTCTCACTTCGGAGCTTGTCAGGTCTGGCAAAACATCTTTTGCATTTTACACGATGAACCGCGAAGCGTTGAATGAGTATCTTCTTCAAAATAAAAAGCAACTGCTCGATAACAAAATTACAGGCGTTGTTTACGTCCCCTTAACAGCGTTGAAAAACAAAAAGATTGAATACTATTCGCAAACACCAAGCAATATTAACCTTAGCAGAAAGCTCGAAGGACCGCTCAATAAAGTTTTGATTGATAGTTATTTCGGGAATAAATCTCTTTTGCCGGAAGAATTGGATTTCGCAAGAAAAGAACTCGGCATCAATGGATTTAAAATTTCGAAAGACGAAAAGTTTAAAGAAGAAGGATACGGCTCGCTTGCGCTTTCATACATTTTTACGTTTTTGCTTTACATCAGTCTGCTGATGACGGGTCAGTTGATGCTTCAGTCGGTAATCGAAGAAAAAAGCAGCAAGATTGTAGAGGTGATTTTGTCATCGGTAAATGCGCGTGAATTGATGACGGGAAAAATTATCGGTTCGGCGCTCACGGCGTTGATTCAAATGTCAATCTGGATTGCAGCGATTGTTACGGTTGCATCTTCGGCAATTTATACGCTGCCGCCTGAGGTGATGGTAAGCATCAAAACGGCTCAAGTCGTTTTCTTGATGATCAATTTTGCTATAGGGCTTGTACTGTTTCTAAGTTTGTTTGGAATGATGGGCGCAATTTTCGATAATCCTCAGGATGCGCAATCGGGTATGTGGCCGGTGGTGATGCTTGTTGTCATTCCGCTTTTCATCGCTGTCTCTATGATGGAAAATCCGAATAGTCCAATCGCAAATATTTCGGCGCTAATACCTTTTACATCTATTATGGTAATGCCTGTAAAGATGACTTTGATTGAAGTTCCGATTTGGCAATTGTTTGTGAGTGTTGCACTTAATATTGTCGCTATCATTTTAATTTTCCCGGTTGCAGGTAAAATTTATCGCGTTGGAATTTTGCGCACCGGCAAAAGACCGAAATGGTCCGAAGTTGTAAAATGGCTGAAATATAAATATTAATTATTTTGTAGAGAGGTTGTTTCCAAAGTACTTGTTTAATTTAAAATAGAACACGGATACAACGAATTAAATAGATTTTCACAAATTTATTTTTTGATAAATTACTTTTGAGCCAGCGTCTCTACGTTTAATAAAAATGGACGAAAAAGAATTATATCCTTCACTCGTTGAAAAACTTTGTAAAGATTTTTCTCTTGCAAAAGATTCACTTCCGGCAGTCAACGATTTGCTTCTCATCCGTGAACATCTAACAAGAAAAGTTACAGAATTAATGTCGAGAGATTACGAACGGTTCATTACCAATCTATATCGGATTGATGTCAATGAATCGAAAGTTAGAGAAATATTACACAGCAAAGATCGAACAACAATTCCAGAAAAACTTGCTGATCTTATAATTGAGCGCCAGATGCTGAGAATTAAGACGCAAACACTCTACCGCGAAGGTAAATTGTAGGACTTCTTCTTTTAACTGATGTTGCTTATGGTTTAGGCTGGAAAAACGCATCTTCGTTGTTTAAGAGAAATTAATTGTTTAACTGTTATTTTTTCATCGTAGGTTAAACCTTGCATAAGGCGAGTCTTTTAATGAAAATTTTTTCTAATTATCTTTGATTTAAAACTTTCAATGCGATTTAATGAAAGCATTATGAAAACCTTCTTCAAGAAATATCCGGTGATCGATTACTTGGCAATTGTTCTTGGCTCTGCGCTTATGTCCATGGGTATCGGAGTATTTTTAATTGATGCGCGTGTTGTTCCCGGCGGCGTTAGCGGACTTGCAATGGCACTTTATTATTTGTCTGCCAACAAAATCCCGATCGGAATTTTGATTTGGGTATTAAACATTCCACTTTTTATTTGGGGACTGAAAGAGCTCGGCAAGAAATTCGGTATGAGAACATTTGCCGGGTTCACGCTTAACTCATTCTTCATAGATTTTTTTAGAGGAGACATTCCCGGTTTTTCATGGATAAGACTCCAAAACTCTGAAACCGTTACAGAGTTGTACCGAAAAGATTTTTTGTTTTTAATTTTGATAGGTGCAGTACTTCTTGGAATTGGTCTCGGAATAATTTTCAAGTTTAAGGGAACAACAGCCGGTTCGGATATAATCGCTTCGATCATGCACAAGAGATTCGGTTTCAAACCCGGGCAATCAATCATGGTGATTGATTTTGTTGTGATTGCGTTTGCCGGTTTTATTATCGATACAAAAAATCTTTCGCCGGATCGCCCAGCGCTTGTGCTTACGTTTTATGCAATTTTCCTTTTGTTCATTTCATCGCGCCTGATCGATATTATCATGGATGGATTCGATTACGCACGTGCGGCATATGTAATTTCCGATAAGTTCGATGAAATTTCCGATTCGATTTTAAAGAATCTCGGTCGCGGAGTTACAGCCGTAAACACACGCGGCGTTTACCGGAACGTTCAGCGTGAAATGCTTTTAACTGTTGTTCCGCTTCGCGAAGTAACAAAACTTGTAGATGTTGTTAAAGAAGTTGATCCATCGGCATTCGTTATAATTTACAATGTTCACGAAATTCTGGGAGAAGGATTTAGAAGACGAATCTAATTTAAGAGTAATAAAATGAACACTATGAACGAATACTTCAAGCCGGAAGAAATTAGGGCGCTTGCAAATTCATTTCAGCAGAGCAGAATACTTTTAACCGCAGTTGAACTCGATGTATTTTCGCTGGTGGATAAAAAAATGCTCGGTTCATCGGATATTGCAGAAAAAATCAAAGTGGATCCGCGCGCAACAGACAGATTAATGAACGCGCTTGTTGCTTTGGGTTTTCTTTGCAAAGTACGCGGAAAATTTTACAATTCGGTAAACGCTTCTCAATATTTGGTTAAAGGCAAACCTGAATTCATGGGCGGGCTCTATCATTCATTGGGCTTATGGCAAACGTGGAGTACTCTAACCGACGCAGTTAAAAAAGGAACATCGGTTGCCGAACGCCGCCCATCATCTTCGGGCGTCGATTAGCAGGAGGCATTTCTTGCGGCCATGCATTATCACGGAGTTAAAGAAGCAAAAATTTTAACGATGATGCTCGACCTTGTAAACGTTAAACGGATGCTCGACATTGGCGGCGGGTCCGGCCCGTTCTCGATGGCATTACTTAAACAACACCTGCAAATGTACGCAACTTTTTTTGAGCTGCCCGGTTGTATACCAATTCCCCAAACATCTGTTGAGAAAGAAAACTTTGCAA
>CAZQQC010000138.1:0-7168 GCA_964595365.1 uncultured Melioribacter sp. | reverse complement strand
TGGTTGTTTTGATTATCTCGAGTATTCTTATGTCTATGGGAATGGTGATGGTGCCGCCGTTAATGATTTCTCTTCCGTTAAAAATACTTTTGTTTATCCTTGTCGATGGCTGGAATTTAATAGTCGGTTCGCTCGTAAGGAGTTTCCAGTAATGACCGAAGAACTGATTATAGAAATTCTTAAAGACGTTTTTTACACAACGTTCATAATTCTATTGCCTATTCTTGGCGCTGCTTTGATAGTTGGAATTTTCATTTCAATTTTTCAAGCGGCTACTTCAATTCAAGAAATGACCCTGACCTTTGTACCGAAATTAATTGTAACTGCACTCGTAATTATTATGCTTCTGCCGTGGATAGTAGATAAGCTGGTTGGGATAACAATTAAAATGTTCACAATGTTTCAAAACATACCCAAATGACAGAAATACTAATCGCCGATTTCTTGTTAGTGCTGTTTATCTTTTTGCGGGTTTTGGCAATGATGATTGCTGCACCGGTTCTTGGACATAATTCCATACCGGTATTAGTGAAAGTTTTTCTTTCGTTTGTAATTGCTTACATAACATTCTTAACGATAGACAAAAGCAAGACAGCATTAGATGCGAATTTGATTTCCATTTTTATCGATGCCGCTAAAGAATTAATCACGGGTTTTATAATGGGCTTTACGCTCAATTTTATTTTCTATGGAATTTCCTACGCAGGATATTTGATAGGCTATGATATGGGCTTGATATTTGCCGATGTATTGAACCCGATACAAAATATTCAGAACAATATTGTTGGAGAGTTAATTTATTATGCCGGCATAATAATTTTTTTGCTCATCAACGGTCATCATCACTTAATTACAGCGGTCGTCTCTTCATTTTCTGTAGTTCCTATCGGGAAATATACGGCTACACAACCGGTCTTAACGCTGATAGTGAAATATGCTTTCGCAGTTTTCACTATTGCAATGAAAATAGCTGCGCCAATAGTTGTTTCGTTCTTCCTGATTCATATAGCCGAAGGAATTATCTCCCGCGTCATTCCCAACATCCAGATTTTTTTTATTTCCCAGCCGGCAAAGATTGGACTTGGTTTTCTTATGATTTCTTTGCTTATCCCGATTTATATCTATGCAATGAAAAATTTATTAAACGGCTATGAGATGCAGCTTTCAGAAATTATTAGAGCGATGAGCGTGTGAAATGGCAGAAATTGATGGACAGGAAAAAACCGAACAGCCTACCGGGAAAAGACTTTCGGATGCACGCGACCGCGGTCAGGTTGCCAGAAGTACCGAGTTGAATTCTTTAGCAGTATTCGGTTCCGGTCTAATGGCAGTCTATCTATCCAGAAACTTCTTAGGCGAAAAGATGAACGAATTTTCAAAAGATCTTTTTGGAAGGCTGGATACCTATAAGCTCACACCAACAATCATTCAATCTTATTTTTTGAAGTGGACATTATTCTTTTTTACCATATTGGCGCCGGTAGTTCTTGCGGTTGTTGTTTTCTCATTGATTAGCAACGTTACACAGGTCGGTCTCAAAGTTTCGGGAAAAGTTTTTGTACCAAATCTTAACAGATTTAATCCTATCAGCGGAATCAAAAAAATTTTTTTCTCCACCAATTCTTTGGTAGAAAGTTTTAAATCGCTTGCGAAATTGGTAATCATAGCACTGTTTGCTTACCTCGTTATTTCGAAGTTGATTGAGGGTACATTTCGACTTGTAAATTTTTCGGTCGAAGAAACAGTTGCATTTATGATGGATTCAGCATTTGGAATGCTGTGGAAAATCATTCTCTTTTTTTCCGTAATAGCTTTCACGGACTATGTTTTTCAAAAACACAAATTCAGAAAAGAAATGATGATGACCAAGCAGGAAGTAAAAGAAGAATTGAAACAAACGGAAGGCGACCCTCATATTAAATCGCAAATTCGCAAAAAAATGATTCAAGCAACACGTGGACGAATGATGAAAGATGTTCCGAAAGCCGATGTAGTTATTACTAACCCCACACACTTTGCAGTTGCTCTTAAATATGAATCGGACAAAGATGCGGCTCCGAAGGTTTTAGCGAAAGGAATGGATGAACTTGCACGGCGAATCAAAAAAATTGCTCTTGAAAATAATGTGCCGTTATATGAAGATGTTGAATTAGCGCATGCTCTCTACAAAACTTGCGACGTTGGCGACGAGATTCCGGCAAAGCTATTTAAAGCCGTTGCTCAAATTCTTGCTTACATCTATCAAATGAGAGATTTAAAGAAAAGAAAGAGTATTGTCTAAAAATGAAAAGCATTGGAAAAAATTCTGATGTAGTTCTCGGCTTCGGATTAATTTTATTAATCGGTTTGATGTTGATTCCGTTGCCTGCCGGAATGCTTGATTACTTACTTGCTACGAATCTTACCCTTTCCATTTTAATATTGATAGTTGCGCTTTATATCAGCTCGCCGCTCGATATTTCTGTTTTTCCCGGATTACTTCTTGTTACCACTTTGTTCCGCCTTGGGCTGAACATAAGCTCAACGCGTTTAATTCTGATTGACGGTTACGCCGGTAAAGTTATCGAGTCGTTCGGTTCGTTTGTTGTAGGCGGAAATTATGTGGTGGGTTTTATTGTCTTCATAATTCTTGTTGTAATTCAATTCATTGTAATTGTAAAAGGCTCGGGAAGAATTTCTGAAGTAGCTGCCCGGTTCACACTTGATGCTATGCCGGGTAAACAAATGGCTATCGATGCCGATTTGAATACCGGTCTAATTAACGAAAGTGAAGCCAGAAAAAGAAGAGATCAAATAGCGCGCGAAGCAGAATTTTACGGAGCTATGGACGGTGCCAGCAAATTTGTTAAAGGTGATGCAATAGCAGGGTTGGTTATTAATTGTGTTAATATTATCGGAGGATTTATAATTGGTGTTGCACAACGGGGAATGACTTTTACAGATGCACTTCGGAATTATACCATCTTAACAATTGGTGACGGATTAGTTTCTCAAATACCGGCACTGGTAATTTCAACCGCAGCAGGATTAGTAGTAACAAGAAGCGCAGCGGGAACAGCTTTAGATTTTCAGATGAAAACGCAGCTACTTTCCAATCCACGCGTACTTGGAACGGTATCGGGCGCTTCGTTTATGTTTGCGCTCATTCCGGGAATGCCTCTTTTTCCATTTGTCTTTTTGAGTATTGCTCTGGGAGTTAGTTCGTACATCTCCAAAAAAAATAGACAGAATACTCTGCCTGCTATTACCGAAGAAGAAGTTCTAACATCGGAACCAATTGAAGAAAAAGTTGAACAATATCTTCAAGTAGATCCTATAGAGGTTGAAATTGGCTACGGTCTTATAAGTCTTGTTGATGAAAAGCAAGGAGGAAATTTGTTTCAAAAAATTTCTGCTTCTAGAAAATTAATAGCTTTAGAATACGGAGTCTTAATTCCACCTGTTCGTGTTAGAGATAACCTGCAGCTATCGCCCAACCAATATATAATTAAGATCAAAGGAAATGTTGTTTCCAATTATGAAATTTATCCGGATAGAATGCTTGCAATGAATCCCGGTTCTGTTCAGGAAATTTTAACCGGATTGCCGGCAACAGACCCCGCGTTCGGACTTCAAAGTTTTTGGATTATTAACGAAGAAAAAGAAAAAGCGGAAATGCTTGGATATACTGTCGTTGATGCGATATCGGTTCTGACAACTCATTTGCAGGAACTGTTGAAAAAGAACTTCGACAAAATACTTACACGGCAGGATGTAAAACAGCTTCTCGAAAATTTGAAAAAGGAATATCCTGCAGTAATTGAAGAAATTAGCCCGGACGTACTTAACCTTGGTATGATTCAAAAAGTCTTACAAAATCTTCTTCGAGAAAACATACCTATCAAAGATTTTGTACAAATTCTGGAAGCGCTGATCGATTATTCTAAAACAACAAAGAACATTGATGTCTTAACGGAATACGTTCGTCATACAATCGGCGAGACAATCGGCAGTATTTACAAAGATCAAAACGGAGTAATTCATGCTTCAGCACTGGGTGAATCTCTTGAGGCGGCAATCACAAAGTCCTTGCAATCGCAGAAAGACAATATTGTGACACTCGGATTACATCCAAATGTACTGAGAGAATTGAACAGCCAACTTCAGCTTGTGATAGAAAAGTTTAATTCTCTTGGTTACCCACCGCTTTTGATTACATCGGCTACTATTCGTCCATATTTTTATCGTTTAATTAACAGCAGTTTCCCGTCGCTAACTGTTTTATCCTACACGGAACTGCCTTCAAATATCGAATTAGAATTTATAGGTAGGATAGAGGTAAACAATGCAAGTTAAAAAATTTTTAGCGCCGTCGTTAAAAGAAGCAACGCAGCAGATGAAAAGTGAGCTTGGCGTGGAAGCAATTATTCTAGGTACTTGCATCGTTGAGGGCGATAAACGCCACGGTGTGAAAAATATGTATGAGATTACGGCTGGAATTGATCAGGTGCTGCCTTCAAAAAACACAAAGCAGGCTATCACGGGGCAGTCAAACAGCACAACTTTTCAGGATGAGCTGGAAAATCTTACGAAGAAGATTTACGAACACGATGAAGCGGACCTCCTTTTGAAAGAGCGCGCGGCAGGAACCGGAAGAAAACATTCTTCGAAACAAATTGATGAAGCCATAGGCGAACTTGTAAATAACCTTGAAGAACATGAAGTGCAAAAAAGCATCATAAAGAATTTGACAAGGCATTTGTGGAGCTCTTCAAATTTTATTGAAGACTCAAATCTCGAAAACTATCTTATTTCAAGCATGGCATCGTTGATACCTACCACCAGTTTCAAGATTACAAAAGACGTAACAAAAAAGATAGCGCTTGTTGGACCCACAGGCGTTGGAAAAACAACATGCATTGCAAAGCTTGCAGTAATTTCGAAGATAATACACAAACTCAAAGTAGGATTGATTTCAATTGATACTTACCGGTTAGGCGCGATAGATCAACTTAGAATTTTTTCCGAAATAAGCGATATAGAAATGGAAATAGCTTACGAACCCGAAGACATGCCGAAGCTAATTAAGAAATTGAAAAACAAAGATCTGATTTTTATCGACACGGTTGGACGCAGCCAAAAAGCCAAACAAAATCTTGAGTCGATCAAAAAGTATTTGGATGCCGCCGGCGTAGACGAAACCATCCTTGTCGTTAATTCTACAAGTTCAACGAGAACATTGAACGACATTGCTGAAAAGTTCGGTATATTTAATTACAAGTCGGTAATCTTTTCTAAAGTTGACGAAGCTGTTGCATACGGCAACATTATGAACCTTTCTGTATCGCACAATATTCCGGTTATGTTTCTCACAAACGGTCAAACCATTCCGGATGATATTGTTTCTGTCAATCCTGTCTATCTTGCAAACTTAGTTTATACAGGTAAACTTTTCTCATGAGCGGACAGGCTTCACGGATTATTCAACTTTCCCGTATGGCAGGGAATAGGGATAAATTATCCTTGCAGAAAATAATTTCTGTTTGTTCCGGAAAAGGAGGAACCGGCAAATCTTTCTTTGCTGCAAACTTTGCTTATGCGCTTTCGAGATCGGGCAGAAAAATTCTTTTGATAGACTTCGACCTTAACTTTTCCAACATGAACATAATGTTGAACAGGACTACGAATTGTTTTCTTTCCGGGTTCTTTGAAAAGAAAAAATCGCTTGAGGAATTGGTAGTTGGTTATTCGTCCAATCTCGATTTAATTTTTGGTGATTCCGGAAAAGAGGACCATCCTCACATGAACAAAGATGGATTGGATTACTTTTTTGTTTCACTTAGCCGACTTGCAGACCGATACGATTATATCATTCTTGATTCGGCTGCCGGCGCAGATGAATTGACTCTTTACCAGCTGACGAAATCGAGTTTCAACATATTGGTAACTTCACCCGAGCCTACTGCAATTATGGATGCGTATGTTGTAGTGAAGCTTCTGAAATATGAGGAAAGCAGCGCTAAAAATTTTGTTGTTGTTAATAAATGTAGCGATGCGGCAGAAGGAAAGTATTCGTTTAATAATCTTGCAATGGCATCCGAACATTTTTTGGGTGTTAAACCCGATTTGCTCGGCTGGGTTACATTCGATGCCGCTGTTCATCAATCAATTTTGAATCAAGAATTGTATTTAAGCAATACTTCTAAATCCAAAACCGCCGAAGAGATTTTTTTAATAGTTAAGCGGTTTGAGTCAATCGCCACGTGGCTAATAATGACCAAAAGCAACGCACCGAAAATCTGAACCCTCAATAAAAACATTCATTTTCAAAATCTTTTTTGCATACAGAGCAAATATCCGGATGGTATAGTGTTTGCAATTTAATTAGGAAAAGAGGCATTCTGCATCATGAACAAAATAGTACTGAGATTTGGTTTACTTTCCTTTTTCTTTTCTATTATCTATTTCACACAAAGAGGTCTCCCGGTCGAAAAAATTCTTATTAGCTCTTTCGCCGTTTTCATTTTTCTAACCGCAATGCTTAGCCTAATTATTATTGGATTGATAAAAGCTATCAACCACAACTCTCTTAATAAGCTTAATTCTTTGTCGGATCATATAGCAGGACACAAAGAAAATGAATAACTCAGTTTTATGGGCTTCTTACAAGCAGAAGCCAACTACCGAACTAAAAAAACAGATTGTGCTAAACTACATTAATCTAGTTCATTACGTAATCCATAAAACCAATTTGATTCAAGATAATTTGTTAGACCGGCGGGATTACTTTCAGTTTGGAATAGAGGGATTGAGTGAGGCGATAGATCGTTTTGATCCCGATTACGGTACAAAGTTTGAAACTTATGCAATTCAGAGAATCCGCGGAAAGATTTATGATGAACTCCGGAAATACAACGAGAAAATTTCTGTGCCTCTATTTTCGGAAAACACAACATTGGCTTCAACTTCAACACTTTCAATAAATCATCCATCAAATGATGAGAGCGGGTTGCAGTTGTATGAATTACTGCCCGGCGATTCTGAAAAACCCGATGTCCTTCTGGAAAAAAATGAATTGAAGCAGAAATTGGTAGAATTGATTAAAGAGCTTAAAGAAAGGGAACGGACAATTCTTAGCCTGTACTACTATGAAGAACTTAATTACAAAGAGATTGCTCAAGTTTTAAAC
>CAZQQC010000137.1:0-7220 GCA_964595365.1 uncultured Melioribacter sp. | reverse complement strand
TCTTAGTGACATTACTTGAAGCTCGTGAATTATTTCCCCACTTAAACACGGATCAAACTTATTTCAATCATGCTGCAATCGGGCCGTGGTCTAATCTTGTTTTGAATCGTGTGCAAGAATATTCGGAACGCCGAAGCGGAACTCAAATAGAAATCTTCAAAACATTTCTTAAATGGAGTGAAAATGCGAAGAAAAAACTTTCAGATATATTAACAGCTGCACCGGAGCGTATAGCGTGGATCGACAATGTTTCGAACGGATTGAACATTCTTGCGCAGGGATTGAACTGGAGAAGGGGCGATAGAATTATTTTGAACGATGTAGAATTTCCGTCAAATGTTTACCCCTTCCTAAATTTGAAAAGCCAGGGTGTTGAAATAGATTTTGCTCAATCCAGAAATGGAATAGTTGATGTTGAAGATTTGGAAAAACTAATTACTCCAGGAACACGGTTGCTTTCGATAAGTCTGGTTCAATTTCTTTCGGGGTACCGTGCTAACATCGATGTAATTGGCGAACTGTGCCGAAGGCATGGAATTATTTTTTGTGTAGATGCAATTCAAGGTGCCGGCGTAGTGCAAATTGATGTCAACAAATCCAAGATCGATTTTCTTGCCGGCGGAACTCAAAAATGGTTTATGAGCAGTCAGGGTTTGTCTTACATCTATATTACAGAAGAATTGCAAAACCGGATAGTTCAGAAAAATGTTGGATGGACTTCCGTAAAAGATTCATGGAATTTTCTGGATTACAATTTGTCGTTTAAACCTGGTGCAGAACGTTTTCAAAACGGAACTCTCAATGCATTCGGCATAGCAATTTGTGACGCATCACTCGATTTGTTTCAAAGTTTCGGAATGAAAAGTATTGAAAGAAAAATTCTGGAAAACACTTCTTACTTCATTCAAAAATTATTAGAGATAGGAATAGAACCGGTTTTGAAAAACGTTCCCGATTCTAACCGTGCAGGAATTGTTTCGTTCGGAAGCGAGAGATCGACAGAAGTATTTCAAGAATTGGAAAAGAAAAAAATATTCTGTGCAGTTAGAGAGGGGTTGATTCGTTTTTCACCTCACTTTTATAATACACACGAAGAAATTGACAGTGTTGTTTTTGAGCTTGGAAAGATTATGGAGTGTTTAAAATAACGTAGGGAGAAGAGCCAAACTCAGGTTGGGGGGGGACCTAAGCTCAACCGCAACTCCCTACAAATTTTTATTGTTCCGGGTTATAAGTCAATTCAATCTTTACGTGAAAATCTGCTCCGCTAAATAACGTGTACTTAACTTCGCCGATTGTACATTTGTAATCTTCACCAACCAAATCACTAACAACTTTTGAAATCGCATTTTCTAAAGAGCCGACACTTACAGACTTCAATTTATTTTTTAGAAGTTTATCAACATCAATTGTCTTATCCTGCCCTGCCAGCATTTTCTTAAAACTCCCATCTCATATTTTCAATTACCGTCTCTTTTAAGCGTTCGAACATTTTTTGTTGGAAAGAATCAAATTTCTTTTACCCACAGCCGAAATATAAATTACGTTCTAATAAAATCCAATAGTTCTTTCATTTTTATTTTCATTAATTTTTCGTCCCTTCTGGATTCGACATTTAACCTTAAAAGAGGTTCTGTATTGCTCATTCGGACGTTGAATCTCCAGTCCGGAAACTCAACGCTTATACCATCGAGCTCATTTTGGGTTCCAGCGCTAAATTTTTGTTTTATTTCTTCAATTTTTTTAAACGGATCGGAAACAGTTGAATTAATTTCGCCGGAACAAGGATAGTTCTTAACCATTTCTCTAACCAATTCAGACATTTTTGCGCCTTCATCGGATATTAGCTGTAATGTTAGTAAAAAAGGTATCAATCCGCTGTCGGAATAATAATTTTCTCTAAAATAGTGGTGAGCAGACATCTCTCCTCCGTAAATTGCGTTTTCTTCTCTCATTTTATGTTTTATGAAAGCATGCCCGCTTTTTGAAACAACTGCCTTTCCCCCTGCCTTTGAAACCACATCAATTGTATTCCAGATCAGCCGGGGATCGTGAACAATTTTTTCGTTGGGATTTAGTTTCAGAATAGATTTAGCAAGAATACCGACAATGTAATAACCTTCTATAAAATTTGCATTCTCATCGAAGAAAAAGCAGCGGTCGTAATCACCGTCCCAGGCTACACCCAGGTCTGCCCGAAATTCTTTGATTGCATCGATAGTTGCCTGGCGGTTTTCGGCGAGAAGAGGATTTGGAACACCATTCGGAAAGTTGGAATCCGGCTCGTTGAAAATTTTTATCATTTTAATAGGAAGAAATTTTTCCAGTGCATCTAATGCCGGGCCAGCACAACCATTTCCCGCATTAACAACAACTTTTAACGGTTTTATTTTTACCATGCTGTAAAATCTTTTCAAGTTATTTATAAACTCGGTCATCAAATTTTTCCGAATAACTTTTCCTTTTAAAGCTGCAAGTTCGCCCAGATCGTTTTTCAGAATTCTTCTTTCAATTTCATTGAGGCCGGAATCGTAGCCCATTGGTACCGCACCTTTCCTAACAAACTTCAGTCCATTATATTCCGGCGGATTGTGGCTTGCCGTAATCATTATACCACCATCGGTGTTTAGATAAGGTGTTCCGAAGTAAATCATTTCGGTTCCGCATAATCCAAGATCGATTACATCACATCCTGCATCAATTAAACCTTTTGCCAGCCATTCTGAAATTTCCGGTGAAGATTTACGAACGTCGCGACCGATTAAAACCGATTTGCATTTCAATAGTGTAGCGTATGTTCTACCAATTTTATATGCTAATTCAGCATTGAGTTCGCCCGGTACTTTGCCGCGGATATCATATGCCTTGAAAGAAGAAATTTTATCCATAATTAACTCTCCAAAAGTTTCTATGCAGTTTTGCAGTGCAAAGATAAATAAATCATCGTAACTATGTAATCCGTTTTTTCCAGCGGGTATTGACACGCGGCAAAGAATTTTCAAACATAAATTTTTTTTGCCCGGAGTGTAAACAAAGGTTACATACATCTCCTGTTGTACAGTGCTGCAGATTTCTATTAATTCGTAAGTTTTATAGAGCTTGCAAAAGACGAAGCCTCATTTGTTTTTTACGGGTAGAGATACCGTGCGCAAACAGTACATAAGGGGAAAAACTTTAGTCCCTCTACTTTCCAACGTAGATGTTTCAATTAAAATTTCTTTTTCAGAAGGAACTATTCCATTAAATATGATGTTAGAACATTATATGTTACAACAATAATACTAATTCAAAATATATTAATTATAGGAGGTTCAAATGTTCAAATTCAGAGTAGTTTTTATTCTTCTCTTAACGGGGTTTTTCTCAATGAATGCTCAAACAAAATGGCAGATCGATAAAGTGCATTCTAGAGTACAGTTTACCGCGACACACTTAATTATAAGCGAAGTTACCGGTGAATTCAAAAACTTCGACGGTGATATAGAGACTAACGGAGACGACTTTTCAAATGCAAAGGTCAACTTTACGGTTGATGTAAACAGTATCAATACAGATAACCAGCAGCGGGATAATCATTTAAGATCCGACGATTTTTTCAATGCCCAAAAATTTCCAAAGATGACTTTTGCCGGTAAATCCATGCAGAAAGCCGGAGATAATAAATATAAATTGTTTGGTGATCTTACCATCCGGGATGTTACCAAAGAAATTTCTCTTGATGTTATCTATAACGGAACCGTAAAGGATCCATGGGGAAATACAAAAGCCGGATTCAAAATTGTAGGTGAGCTTAATCGTTTCGATTATAATCTTAAATGGAATGTTTTGATGGAAGCTGGCGGTGCTGTAGTTGGTAAAGTAATTACTATCACTATCAATCTCGAATTGCAAAAATCAAAATGAAGCTCGAGCATGAAATAAAACAGTCAAAATTCAGAAACGAGTATCATAAGCTTGCGGTAAACATAATTTACACTTACAATTGGCTTGCTAAAACTCAAACAGAAATATTTCGGGGGTATAATATTACAGGAAATCAGTTTAACATTTTGAGGATTCTAAGAGGGCAGCATCCAAACCCTGCACCGATTTGTCTGTTAAGAGAGAGAATGCTTGATAAAATGCCCGATGCATCGCGGCTTGTCGAAAGGTTGCGCCTTAAAGGATTTGTAAAAAGAGAACTATCGCCGGACGATAGAAGAAGAGTGGACGTTCTGATCACGGGAAAGGGATTAAAACTATTGTCTAAGATTGACAAACTGAATGATTCATATGACAAATTGCTAAAAAAATTATCTCCATCTGAAGCAAAAAAGTTGAATGATCTTCTCGATAGACTAAGGGGATAAGCTGATCGGAACGGTGGAGCCGTCTCAAAAGTGATTGTTAATTTTTAAAACATAAAAAAGAGGTATCACAGATGTGCGCTTATTTATCTTTTGAAAATTAATATTGAGCCGGCTTCTCATCTACTCTTAACCGTAATAAAATTTGAAATTGTGAGAACTAAGAATGTACCTTACTGGTTTTCCCGTTCAGGTAACCCGGTATCGAGGATCAAGTCTATTCCGTCTGATATTGCCAAATCGAGCGGCGGAAAATCATTGTTAATGCGATAACTGTAATTTGCCGCTTCTCCAACAGCACGAAATTTAAAAATTATACTTCCATCGGTCAGCGAAACCAAATAATAAGTGAAGTCGCACGAAGTTATTGTTCGAAATTCAAAATGAATGAATTCATTTTTGACTAATCCGATTCCTTTTTTGTACGAGAAACTATTGATCTTACCAATAATCAGCATCTCGGGTTTGTCTTCTGGCAAAGAATTTCCAAGTTGCGATGAATTAAATTCTTGCAGATTAAGCTTTTTTTCATTCTCGATGGATTGAGCCAAATGCGGTATGAGCAGAGAATCTTTGTCGGTTAACCCGACTAACGATGGTATAGAAAACTTAATGTGCGGGAATATTTTTTCAAGTCTGTTGATGAAATGATTAGTCGAGTAAAACGTTCCTGTGTCTGTAGTGTCATCCTTTGCCATTGGAAACAAAGCTACAGTTTTAATTTGATAAGTAGATGCTTGCGGCGATACATAATATTCGATAATGCGATTTGTTGGCTCTATGAAATCATCACATGCAGAAAATGCAATGGTGATAATAATTAAGAAGAGAAATCTGAATTGAAGAAAATTCCCGTTATGTGTCATTTAGCTAGTGTAAAAAATTTATTGTTAAAAGTTTCTTTGGTATGATAGTTAATTAGTTTCATTTCTTCAATGAGATTAATTTGTTTTCACCGGCGCAGGTAATTGGATTGAGAATGAGGCGTGCTTCTAATCCGGTTCAGGCAAACATTTTTCTTCCGTTTATATCCTTCTTGGTTATGAATAAGGACTATCATATTTTTAACCAGCTAGAAAATTTCAAACTCAATTTTAGGTGCCTTATGAAAAAAGTATTGTTTAAATCTTCAATTCTATTTCTAATGTTTGTGTTTGTCTTCCCTTTAAGAGCGCAATCAACTGTTAAATTCGACACAGTAAAAGCTCAAAAGTTTGATACGGGTAAGATGTGGTCTTTCGATTATCCGCCTACCGGGTATTTCAAAGAGACCTACAATTTTTCACCTGACGAATCATGGTTCGAACATGTGCGTTTATCTGCATTGCGACTTCCCGGTTGTACCTCGTCGTTTGTCTCCGCAAACGGGTTGATCATGACAAATCATCACTGTGCACGGGGTTTTTTAGATCGAATAAAAAAAGAAGGTGAAGATTTGGTAAAGAACGGATTCTTTGCAAAAACTCTTGAAGAGGAAAGAAAGATTCCAAACTATTATGCCGATCAATTGGTTCTTATTCAGGATGTGACCGATGAAATTCAAAAAGCTGCTTCAACCGGTGCAACTGCAGATGAGAAGGCAAAGAGCAAAGAGACAAAAATTAAAGAGATAACAGACAATCTGACAAAACAATCCGGTCTGATTGCTCAGGTGGTTTCTCTTTTTAATGGCGCTAAATATTCTTTGTACGGTTACAAAAGATACACAGACATCCGTTTGGTATTTGCGCCCGATATGCAGATTGCATATTTCGGCGGTGACTTCGATAACTTCACTTATCCGCGTTATAACCTCGATGTCACCTTCATGCGCGTTTATGAGAACGACAAACCTGTTAACTCTACAAACTTTTTTAAGTTCTCGATGGATGGAATTAAAACAGGAGAACCGGTTTTCACTGTTGGTAATCCCGGTTCAACTCAAAGATTGAAAACCGTTGCTCAGCTGGAATATTTCCGTGATATTACTTACAAGAACTCCGCTTACCTTTTCGATACTTATTACAATGCATTAGAGCAACTTAAATCGGTAGATCCGGCAAGAGCGAAAGAGTTTGAAAAGATAAGAGTACAAATAGGAAACAGTCAAAAAGTGGTAACATCAATTTACAAAGGTTTAACAGATCCATACTTGATGGCAAGAAAAAAAGATTTCCAGAAAAAACTTCAAGAAGCAGTTCGGGCTAATTCCGAACTAAATGAAAAATATGGTATGGTTTGGGAAAGCATCGAAAAAACCCGCGCCGAAATGAGAAAGTACGGACCGAAAATTTCTGCTTATACGCTAAACCCGCTCTTCTCGTCAAACTATTTCTTTATTGCAAAGAGTTTGGTCGATTTTGCAAAGGAAATGAAAAAACCGGAAGATCAACGCGGAACGGAATATAAAGGCACAAAATTAGATTCAACAATTAGTGCTTTGTATCCTGACAAACTTGATAAGCTGCTTGCAGAAACAAAGCTCTGGATTCAAGCCGACTATATACGAATGAATCTTGGCAACGACGACCCGATCGTTCAGAAAATGTTTGGAGATAAAAAAGGGAAAGATGCGGCAAGTTTTGCTCTTGGCAATTCTGTTGTAAGTAGTAAAGAAGCTTTTATTGAACTTGTTAAAGAAGGCGCCGATGCAATTCTGAACTCTAGCGATCCTTTCATTTACTTTATAAAAGAAACCAGTGGTAAACTGCCCGAACTGATGAAGCTGGCTAAAGAAGTTGGTAACACAGAACAGATGTTCGACGACATGCTGGGTCAGGCAATATATCATGTTTACGGAACATCGATCCCGCCGGATGCAAATTTCACTCTGAGAATTAGCGACGGAGTTCTTCAAAGCTGGAATTACAATGGAACCAAAGCCCCGGTTTTTAC
>CAZQQC010000136.1:0-7414 GCA_964595365.1 uncultured Melioribacter sp. | reverse complement strand
GTAATAATAGCTGGCAGCGTTGTTTCAACTATTTCTTTGCCTCCTTCAACTTCCCTTTCGCATGTAATTTTGTTTCCATCGAGCACAAAACTAACTACAACAGAAACGCAGTTGTAACCTAACAGTTCGGCTGTAATTTGTCCAACTGCGGAGTTATCGTAGTCGACGGATTGTTTACCGAAGAAAACCAACCCGGCACCTTGAATTTTAATTTCTTCTGCAAGAGCTTTTGCAACCGATAAAGAATCTCGATAACCGCCGTCTTTGAGAAGAACGGCATTATCTATTCCCATAGCCAGGGCTTTTTTTAATGTTTCTTTGTTGGCGTCGGAACCGAGACTGATTGCGATTGTCTCACCGCCAAATTTTTCTTTTGTTTTCAATGCTTCTTCAATTGCAAACTCGTCGTAAGGATTCACAACATACGTCACACCATTCGGGTCAATTGTCTTTCCATCGCTTCCGATGTTAATCTTTGCTGCAGTATCGGGAACATGGCTGACACAAACTGCAATTTTCATTACACCTCCAGGATTTCAAAAAGATTTTATAGATTAATTTTTTTAATTCATTACCAAACCAAATATAATTAAAATTTATTTTTGTGAGGCAATTTTATAAATTGAATTAGAACACGGGTCGCTTTTTATGAGTGATGAACTTCAAACGGGTAAAATAAGTCCTGAGGAAGATGTAGAAACTACAGTCGCACTTCCTTACAAAGTAATTTTGTTCAATGATGATTGGCACAGCTTCGACGAAGTGATTAATCAGCTTATTAAGGCAGTCAAATGCAGTTATGAAGATGCAAGGGGATTGGCATTTGAGGCGCACGTAAAAGGTAAGGCAATTGTTTTCAAAGGCGAACTGAGCGAATGTCTGAAAGTTACTTCGATTCTTGAAGAAATTAGTTTACATACACAAATTGTTTCATGAACAATCAATCAATTCGTAAATTTTTTACTCCGGATTTTATATATATTTTGACAACAAATTGATTACTCTAATTTTCAAGAGAGCTTATGCAGATAGGCCTGGTAGGTCTTCAATATTCAGGTAAAACTACTTTGTTCCACACACTTTCCAAAAGCAGTTCGGCATCGGCTGTAAAAGAAGAAACAGCAGTGGAAGTTGTTAAGGTGCCGGATGAAAGGCTCGATAACCTCACAAAGATTTTCAATCCGAAGAAACAGGTAAATGCAACAATAGAAGTATTTGATCTTCCCGGGCTCAAAATGTCAGAAGACAATAAAGTTAAAATTACATCGGCATTTTTGAACGGTGTTCGTAACAACGATGCATTGTTTTACGTAATTCGATCTTTTGCAGATGATTCGGTTATCCATCCGATGAAATCGGTCGATCCGTTACGCGATATAGAATTTTTGGAAACAGAATTTCTTCTTTCCGATCTGGCATTTTTAGAATCCCGTATTGAAAAACTAAAAAAAGATTTGCAGAAATCTAAAGATGAAAAATTGAAACGCGAACTGCCCCTAATCGAAAAATGCCAGGCTCACTGTGAACAAGAAATGCCGCTTAGAACCTTAGAGCTCGATGGCAATGAAAAAAAACTATTATCCGGCTATCAGCTTTTGACACTTAAATCTCTTGGTATAGCGGTTAATTATAACGAAGGTTCTATAGCCGGAGTTGAAACTGAAATAGAAAAATTGAAATTGAAGTTGGTTAAAAACGGTGCTATTATAGTTCCGTTTTTTGCAAAGATTGAACTGGAACTTTCCGCACTAGAATCGGAAGATCAACAAACGTTTATGAATGATTATGGCATCAAAGAATCTGCCTTAACAAAAATTTTGCGCACGTCTTACGAACTGCTCGGACTTCAATCGTTCTTCACTGTTGGCGAAGACGAATGCCGTGCGTGGACAATTAAGAAAAACTATACCGCACAGCAGGCAGCCGGAGTAATTCATACAGATTTCTTTGATCGATTTATCAGAGCCGAAGTTGTACATTATGAAGATTTTATGAAATACGAATCGTTTGGCAAATGCAAAGAAGCCGGCGTATGGCGGCTTGAAGGCAAAGAATATATTGTTAAAGACGGCGATATTCTGAATATCCGTCATAACTAAATTTATCCGGGAGATAAAATGTCGGCATCTGCAATAGAGGGACTTTCACCGCAGCTTGTTTGGAAAAGATTTTATGAAATCAGCCAAATTCCCCGTCCATCCAAAAGCGAAGGGCGAATACGTTTGTACCTTAGAAATTTTGCAGGTCAAAATAATTTGGATACGAAAGAAGACGATGCCGGCAACATTGTAATGATGGTGCCGCCGAGTGCCGGCTTTGAAAATGCACCGACCATTGTCCTTCAGTGCCACGTCGATATGGTCTGTGAAAAAAATAAAGGAACCGTTCATGATTTCAATAACAACCCGATAACTTTAAAACGTGAAAATGATTGGATGACTGCCGAAGGAACTACACTTGGAGCCGATAATGGAATTGGTGTAGCAGCTGCGTTAGCTGTCGTACATGATGAAGATTTTAATCATGGTACTCTCGAATTATTGTTTACCGTTGACGAAGAAACCGGATTGACCGGTGCCAACAATCTTCAAAAAGAATTTATCACGGGTAAATTTCTGTTGAATCTTGATACGGAAGAAGACGGCGCATTTTACGTTGGATGTGCCGGCGGTATGGATACGGTAGGAACATACAAACTCGAAACAGAAAGCCCGGTAGACGGTTATCATGCATATTCAATTTTTATAAGTGGCTTGAAAGGAGGGCATTCCGGTATAGATATTTCCGAAGGTAGGGCGAACGCGATCAAAATTCTTGGATTTCTTCTTGCCAGGCTGAACAATTTAAACTATCAACTGATAGACATCCAGGGAGGTTCGAAGAGAAATGCTATACCTCGTGAAGCGGAAGCTGTAATAATGATGAATCCCGATTTGGATTCGGATGCACGCGAAATCATAAATGAGTTTTTTTTGGAAGCAGTTTTAGAATTCAAAAGCACCGATGAAAATATAAAAATCACGTTCGAGAAAAAGGAGAAGGCGCACGAAGAGAAAAGACTTGCTTTCCGAAAAGGATTTGCAGAGAAAATTATTAATTCAATTTTAGCTTTGCCACACGGCGTTGTTGCAATGAGTAAAGATATTCCGGGATTAGTGGAGACATCTACAAATCTTGCAACGATCAATTTGGAGGGGGGAGAATTAAGAATCGGGACCAGTCAAAGAAGTTCGTTGGAAAATGCAAAGAAGGAAATTGCACTGACAGTCCGCGCTGTATTTGAACTATCAAATGCAGTTGTAAAAGTGGGCGACGGTTATCCGGGCTGGCAGCCTCGCATGGATTCGCAAATATTGAAACTCTCTAAAAAAGTATTCAAAAATTTATTCGGGCAGGAGCCTTTTGTTAAAGCTGTTCACGCTGGGCTCGAATGCGGGATACTGAGCAACAAATATCCCGGTCTCGAAATGATTTCGCTCGGTCCGACAATCGAGGGTGCACACTCTCCAGATGAAAGGGTCAATATAAACGACGTCGAAAAATTTTACCGTTTAATGAAAGGCATTCTTTCTGAAATTGCAAAGAAGAAGTAGGAAGTTATTACAATACTTGACTGAAAGGAAAAGAAATAACCAAACAAAAAAGAAGAAGAAAATGAAAAAGGAAATTAAACTTTATCCCATTCCGAAAATTGATTCTATTCAGGACATGATAATTAAGTCCGCAAAAATTTTCGGGACCAAATTAGCGCTCGAAGATCTAAATGACACTCCGATCAACAGAGTGACATACCGCGAATTGCTAGAAAACATTCTAAGATTTGGCAGAGCCTTGCAAGAGCTTGGAATAGAGGAACGGGCACATATTGCCGTAATAGGCGAGAACCGCGTGCAGTGGGCAATAAGTTTTCTAACCGCAATGTGTTTTAATTATGTGGTCGTTCCGATTGACAAGAATCTTACTACGAATGAAATTATGAACATCATTCATGAATCCGATTCCGAAGCGATTATATTTTCCGGAGCTTACTCTAGCATTATGGCAGAGGGAAGAAATTTTCTTAAGAAGCTGAAATACTATATCTGCATGGATGAAACACGCGAAGAAAAAACTTTTTACGAGATGGCTGCATTGATTAGAAAAACAAAACCGAAAGAGATTGATGAATTGCCAAAAATTATTTCCGACGATCTTGCAGAGATTATTTTCACTTCGGGTTCGCTTGGAAGAGCAAAAGGTGTTATGCTTTCGCAGAAAAACCTTTCCACAAATCTTGTCGATATGGTTAGCATGGTTCTAATAAACGATAAAGACAGATTTCTTTCGGTGCTTCCGATGCATCATACTTACGAATGCACTTGCGGAATGCTCTGCCCGCTATATACAGGAGCTTCGGTACATTACGCAAGGACTCTTAAGACAATTGTTGATGATCTCCAGACTGTGAAAGCAACAATTTTACTTGCCGTTCCTCTCCTCTACGATAAAGTATTCAAACGGATTCAGAAGGGAATCAAAGAAGATAAGATGAAATCTAAAGTTGTTCCTCCGCTTGTTAAAATTACCAACTTGCTAGCCACGGTTGGTCTTAAAGATGTGAAGAAAAAAATATTTCATGAATTGCATGCTAAGTTTGGCAGTTCGATTAGGTTGTTTATTGCAGGCGGAGCTGCGCCGGATCCGATGGTTGCAAAAGGTCTTCGCGAATTCGGTTTTAATTTCATACAAGGGTACGGTCTAACAGAAACATCTCCGATACTAACGCTTAATCAAATAGATAATTTCAAAGATGACGCTGCCGGCATTCCTCTTCCATCGGTTCAAATAAAGATTAGCAATCCGGATGAAAACGGCAGCGGCGAAATTTGGGCGAAGGCGCCGAGTGTTATGCTGGGTTATTACAAAAATGAAAGAGCAACCGAAGACGCTATGGAAAACGGTTGGCTGAAGACAGGCGATATCGGCTACATTGATAATGATGGGTTCCTTCACATTAATGGAAGAAAGAAAAACGTGATCATATCGAAAAGCGGGAAAAATGTTTTTCCAGAAGAGATTGAAGACGTACTTAACCGTAGTCCGTTTATTCTCGAATCGCTTGTATTGGGAGAAGAAGATCCGAAGCAGGGCGAAATTATTTCAGCTCAAATTGTTGTAGATGCAGAAACATTCATTGAACTTGCAGAAATAAAAAATATCAAGATTGATGACGAGCTGCTTCGCAAAATTGTTGCCGAAGAAGTTGAGAAAGCAAACAGACAATTGCCTTCTCATAAACAAATAAAAAAATTCACTATTCGTGAAAAAGAATTTGAGAAAACAACTACCCAAAAGATCAAAAGGTATCTGGCTAACAATCGTAATTAAGCCCGCCGAAAATTTGAATCGTAAAAGCTCCAACTTTGGGGCTTTTATTTTAATTAAAACCGGTAATTGAATTAAAGGCATTCTATGAAAAAATGGTTTGCAGTTTTGTTTGCGGCATCGTTCTCTTTTGTGAATGGTTCAGGCAGAGACGACAAGAACATAATGGAAGGTCGAATTGATGTACTGAGCTACACAATTAATCTTGCCATTAGTGATACTACCGATAGAATAAATGCTACGACGGAAATTTCATTCGACGTTTTAAAAGATCTGGACACGCTTAAATTTAATTTGAAAGAGATGAAGGTAATAGATTGTGTGCTGGATGGAAGAGAAACATTTTTTAATTTGAAGGAAGGAATTCTTTATGTTGAAGCGCAAGACCGCTTAATGAAAAATTCGATCCATCGTTTAACAGTCAGATATACCGGTACTCCAGAAGATGGCATGTTCATAGGCAAAAATAAATATGGAAAGTTTTGTGCGTTTGCTGATAACTGGCCCAATCGTGCAAGTTACTGGTTCCCATCTATCGATCATCCGTCGGATAAAGCTAAAGTTACGTTTCATGTTACTGTCCCGAAAAATTATGGAGTGATTGCAAACGGAACAGAGACGAAATTTGTTTCTTCGGGTGAAACTGTTACATATACCTATTCTATGCCGGTTCCAATCACCACATATTGTATGGTAATTGGTGTCTCTAACTTTACCGTTGCCAAAACCCAAACCGGCTCAGGTATTCCGGTTCATTATTACACTTTTCCGGAAGACAGTATTAACGCAGTAAAATCTTTTGAGAATGTACCAGGCATGATAAAATACTTTGAAAGCATAATCGGTCCCTATCCTTACCATGGTCTGGCATTAGTAGAGTCATCGACTAAGTACGGTGGAATGGAAAACAGCAGCGCAATCTTTTTACCGGAGAGTAGCCCTTCGTTTACAGGCAAAAGAAATAATGATGAAACCCTGGCGCATGAAATTGCTCATCAATGGTTTGGCGACGATGTGTCTATCTCTAATTGGTCTGACCTTTGGCTTAGTGAAGGATTCGCAACTTACTTCTCGATGCTTTATTTCGAATCGCACGAAGGTGAAGAAAGATTCAAACAGTTACTAAAACGAACCGAAGAAATTTATCTTGAAGGACGTAAGAATAATACTACGGTCGTCATGAATAACTATTCCAGGATAGAAGAATTACTGAATGTGGAAAACTATTATAAGGGCGCTTTGTTCTTGAACGCTCTAAGACAGTTTATTGGTGACGAATCTTTTTTTCTTGGCATCAAAAAATATTATAACGGGTACAAACACCTCAACGTCACAACGCAAGATTTAGAAAAAGTAATGTCTTCGGTTTCGAATAAGAATCTAAAACCATTGTTTCATAAATGGCTTTACGAGCCTGTGCTCGATTCTTTGATAAAGTAAATCAACTGAAAAATTTTAGGAACATCAAAGCAGCGCCAAGTAACGCCAAATTTTTTGTAAAGTTAACCTGCTCGCCCATCTTCTGTTGTGCGTCTTCTATTTTCCAGAAATTGTGCATAATGAATGTTGTGGGTACTAAAAATACAATCAAAAGGATACTTCCGTACATTGTGTAATAATCGAATATGAAACTCAATCCACCAAGCAAAAGCAAAAGTCCGGTAGCAGGTACGGCTATTGTTGGTAGCGGAACACCTTTCATTTGGCTATAACCAGCGAGCATCTTAAAATTTTTAAAATGATTTACACCGCTGTAAGCGAAGTAACCGCCGAATAAAATTCTGCCCAAAATAAATATGAAATCCATCTATTTCTCCTTCCGTTTGATAATAACTTGATACAATATAATAGTTAGTGTAATAAGAATCTAAAACATTTGAGAGGGTAGAAAAGTTCACGAGAACTTTTTAGAGCAGCGTATGATTTTCTTCTCACAAGGATAAATTGAACTCGCTACCCTGAAATTCTCCCATTAATGCGCTCTATATTGGAAATGAGTTACTCAATGCGGTGCCGGTGTTGCGCCGAAATAAAATTGTAAAGTCCTTTC
>CAZQQC010000135.1:0-7468 GCA_964595365.1 uncultured Melioribacter sp. | reverse complement strand
ATCTCTGATTCCAATAACCAATTGAATTTATTTGACTTATGATTGGACAGTAGTGGTGTAATATATATTTTGATCAAGCATTGATAATAAAAAAGTCCCGAAGAATCCGGGACTTTTCAGTTAAGTATTCTTTTATTTTTTATTCTTAACGGATAACTTTGACTTCAGCTGCTTGAAGACCTTTCGGACCCTGTGTAACTGAAAATTCGACTTTATCGTTTTCGTTCAAAGTCTTGTAGCCATCGCCTACGATAGCTTGAAAATGTACGAATACATCTTCTCCACCTTCTTGCGAAATGAAACCATAACCTTTTGAACTGTTAAACCATTTAACAGAACCAACTTTGCGCTCTGCCATAAGAGATACTCCTTTACTAATTTGTTATTGATTGATTTTGTTTACGACAGAGCTTTAAACTACCGAGGGTCGAACGAATTGCGTCTACTTCTACAAATACATCTAAAGTTACTGCCATTACAGGTGTAAACATAAGTAAAGGTTTGTTAGGAACCAAACGATTATTTTTTTGTATGGATCGAAGGTTCGGTTTATTGACGATTTTTACTCCCCGGTAATTTGTTTGGCTTTGCTGCGCTTATAAATTTTGTCCGATTCTTTCACTTTTGGGCACTGCTTGGGAAGCGGAATTCTAATCTTCTTTTTTTTTACTTTAATCTTTGTCTTCATGTTAGAGAATCCTGTCGTACATGTGTAAATTGCCCAACTTTATTTTCAATATCAAGCAGCACCGTCTCAAAAATGTTTTTCAAAGGTTTTGAGACGGTATTTTCATCTTTGCAAAAAAAATTTAGTCTATCATTTTAATGTGAATTTTACGATAGCATTTTTTACCGGCGTAATTGTGCGCAGGTAATCGTAAATCGCGCTAAGGTCTTCCTGTTTCATTCCGCCGTATAATGTCCACGGCATTACGGAATTAAAATCTTTTTGTCCAACCGAAACAAATTGATTGCTTTCGACGTTCGTGGATTTGAATCTTGTAATGAACTGTTCTTTTGTCCAACTACCGATTCCTGATACCGGATCTGGAGTTATATTTGACGAACGAACAGTTCCACCAGCGAGCTGAAACGGAAATCCTCCGGCGAATGCTTTTTCCATTATTGGTTTGCCCTTTACCATTTGAGTATGGCAATCGAAACATGCGGCGGCATTTACCAGGTATTTACCATACTCAACCGGATTGTTTTTGTTTGGTTCCGGAGCCGGCATGTAAGATTTGAGCGGTATTGTCTTCACTATAAAATTCAGCGGGAAGTCGAGTGACCTTTCGTTAATTGTATTTTGAATTGCCGGAAGCGATCGGATATATGCAACAATAGAATATAAATCCTCCCTGGATAAATTATTGTAATGTACATACGGCATTAGTGGAAAGAGTGAAACATTATTCTTATTAACACCGCATGTAATTGCTCTGATCAATTCGCCGTCCGTCCAACTCCCGATTCCAGCAGGGGTAATATTCTTTGCGTACAACTTACCTGGTACACCCGCATTTTGTTCATTGTATTCTTCCCCTCCTTTGCCTAATGTGTTTGGGATTACGGGTCCGTATAGTTTTGACCAATCGCGCGTTGAGTGGCAGTCGAGACAAACCGTTACATGTTTTACCAGATACGCGCCGCGCTTTAGCCGCGCCGGAGTGATTTCAACTTTTTCGTTTGAAGGCGGATCAACTTTTGGATATGCAGAATTAAAATAAAATAAGTATGCGGCAACAACGATTGCAACACCCCCGAATATGTATAGAAGAATTTTAAAGAATTTCTTCATACAATTTTTCCTTTCTCTCTTGTTAAAGATTTGTCTTTGTGGTTAATGGAATAACAAACATTCTGCAAAACGTGTATGCTTAATTACATACGCGTTGTGATTGTGTTCGAAAATTTCCGATTGAGTTTTCCTTTCCGGAATTAAGTGGCCGAGAGTTTAACTGCTATTGCAAACTGTTTATAATCGGGAAATAAATCAAGTTTTTTTAGAAAAAGAAATATGGCTGATAAGGCAGTTCTTATTCCAGCCCTTTCTGCTTTTGATTGGTTTTGTACAGATACCACGAGATGTAAAGATTTTGCATAAAAACGTAAAAGATCGGTCCGAGAACAGAGATTGGACTCATGAATGTTAGAGCTACCCAAATTGAAAATGCGTTGTTCTTCTGTCCCATTGCCTGTTTGGATTCCGCACGATAATTTTTTCCGCCAATTAACCAGCCCGATGTAAAAAACAACACACACAAAGCCAGAGAAACAAGAGCTATCTGAAAAACAATTCCGAGTTTTCCGAGCAGTTCGGAATTTATATAATGCGATGCATCCGATGTTGCAACGTAAATGTTTAACATCCACACATAGAATGCGGCTTCTTTCCATTCAACAAGTTTTTTCCAGACGACCGGCAAGCTAAACTTTAGCAATTGTGCCAGCGCAAACGGAATCGAGATTGTAATAAAAACAGGTACAAGAATTTTTCCGACAGAAATATCGTAATGACTCCCCATTAACAGCGGAACAAAAAACGGAATTAGAAATGCAATCGCTATATTGTTCAGCAAAAGCGAGAGTGTGACGAACTCAACCTTCCCTTTTGTCAAACTTGTTATAACCGGCGCACCGATAGCAGTTGGTGCAATTGCAGTGATGAATGCAGCCTGTGCAAGATTGGAATCGAACGGTAGCAGCAGAAAAAAGAACAAAACGGAAACGGCTATGGTTGCCGCAAGAATAACGAAATGGATTTTATTGATTACCTTCCGGCTGAAGCGGATATCAAGAAACGAAAAGAACAACATTGACATTAAAAAGTAGCGGATTAAAAATGTGTATTCATAGCCGTACGGAAAAAGAACACCGAGAAGAAGAGCCGTAATGAGTAGAAGCGTTTTCATCAATAATCGATTGAGAATTATCGTCTATTAAATGCCAGCTTGCCCGTACCCGGATTGTTTACAACAATTGTGTCACCGGATTCGAATTTATCCACCAACAATTCTGCCGAAAGGGGATTGATCAAGTATTTCTGAATTGTGCGTTTTAGCGGGCGCGCACCGTACGTTACATCGTACCCATGCTGCAGAAGAAAGTCTTTTGCATCATCTTCTATTTCGAGAGATATGTTTTTATCTACCAGCATATTTCCAACTTTCCGAAGTTGAATGTCGATAATTTTCATCAATTCATTTCTAAGCAGAGGTTTGAACAGGACTATCTCGTCGATACGGTTTAAGAATTCCGGACGGATAGTTGATCGGAGTAGTTCCGACAAACTTATACGCAGATCGCCCACTATGCTTTCAAAATTTTCTTCGTTTAAGTCGGAAAGTTTCTCTTGAATAAGATGTGAACCCAGGTTCGATGTCATAATTATGATCGTATTCTTGAAATCAACCGTCCGGCCTTGATTATCTGTAAGCCTTCCATCATCTAAAACTTGCAGCAAAATATTAAAAACATCGGCATGAGCTTTTTCAATTTCATCGAGCAGAATAACCGAATATGGTCTGCGGCGCACTGCCTCGGTAAGTTGCCCGCCTTCATCGTAACCTACATATCCCGGAGGTGCGCCTATCAACCGCGATACAGAAAATTTTTCCATGTACTCGCTCATATCGATTCGTACCATTGCATGTTCGTCGTCGAATAAAAATTCTGCAAGTGCTCGGGCGAGCTCTGTTTTTCCTACTCCTGTAGTTCCGATGAATATAAATGAACCGATGGGTCGTTGCGAATCTTGTAATCCTGCTCGGGATCTTCTTATTGCATTTGCAACTGCTGCAACGGCATCGTCTTGTCCCACAACCCGTTTATGCAATTCTTCTTCCAGACGCAGAAGTTTATGACGTTCGCTTTCCAACATTTTACTAACCGGTATACCGGTCCATTTTGCAACAACTTCTGCTACGTCTTCGGCATCAACTTCTTCTTTCAACATTTTATTGTTTTTCTGAATTGCGGAGAGCTCTTCGCTCTCTTTTTTTATTTTTCGTTCGAGATCGTTTATTGTGCCGTAACGTAGTTCCGCTACTTTCCCGAGGTTGCCTTCACGTTCAAATCTGTCCGCTTCAGCCTTGGCGTGTTCAATTTCGCTTTTCATAGATCTAATTTTCTGAATCTTGCTTTTTTCGAGCAGCCAATGATTTTTTAAGCCGGTTCTCTCTTCTTGAAGTTCGCTCAATTCTTTTTGCAATTCTTCAAGTCTTGATATCGATTCGGAATCTTTCTCGCGTTTCAAAGCCTCGCGCTCGATTTCGAGCTGTTTTGTTTTTCTTTCTACGGCATCAAGTTCTTCCGGCATCGAATCTATTTCAATTCTTAATTTAGATGCGGATTCATCAATAAGATCGATTGCTTTGTCGGGCAGAAACCGATCGGTTATATAACGTGCCGAAAGTTGAACCGCAGCGATGATCGCGCTGTCTGTAATACGAACACCGTGATGAACTTCGTACCGTTCTTTTAATCCGCGTAAAATTGAAATTGAATCTTCTTCATTTGGTTCTTGAACAAGCACCGGTTGAAATCTTCTTTCGAGAGCAGCATCTTTTTCAATATATTTTCTAAATTCATCCAGGGTGGTTGCGCCAATTGCGTGAAGCTCTCCGCGGGCTAAAGCAGGTTTAAGAATGTTTGCCGCGTCCATCGAACCATCGGTTCTTCCAGCGCCAACAAGCAAATGAAGTTCGTCGATGAATAAAATTATTTCTCCTTCGGATTCCTGTACCTCTTTTACAACTGCTTTCAATCGTTCTTCAAATTGTCCGCGGAACTGTGTACCGGCAACAAGCGCACCCATATCGAGAGCGACGATTCTTTTTGTCTTTAATGTTTCTGGAACATCGCCGGAAACTATCCGGTGTGCGATGCCTTCTGCAATTGCGGTCTTACCAACGCCGGGTTCGCCGATTAAAACAGGATTGTTTTTTGTGCGGCGGGAAAGAACCTGGAGTACTCTTCTTATTTCTTCGTCGCGTCCTATAACCGGATCCAATTTATTTGTACGGGCAAGTTCGTTCAGATCCCGTCCATATTTTTGTAATGCCTGGTATGTTTCCTCCGGGTTTTGTGAAGTAACGCGCTGCGTTCCGCGTATATCTTTCAATGCAGAGAGAATGATGTTCTTATCGATTCCACTATCCTTCAAAAGTTTTCCGGCTGCACCGCTGTCTTCGGTAAGAGCTAAAAGAATATGTTCGGTTGATACATACTCGTCTCTAAGTGTTTTTGCTTCTTTCGCAGAATTATCGAACAGCTTTGAAGTATTGATTGACAACTGCTGATTCCCGATTGCCGAGCCGGTTACCTTTGGTAATTTTTCCAGCAGTTCTCCAATCTTGATTTTAATTTGATTGATATTGCCGCCGGATTTTTGAACTATTGAAACCGCCACGTTGGAAGAATCTTGAAGCATTGCCGCAAGTAAATGTTCGGGCTCAACTATCTGATTGTTGTAATTCTGCGCAATCTCAACAGCGTTCTGAATAATCTCTTGAGCTCTTACGGTAAACTTGTTCAAATTAAAAGCCATCTTAACATTTCTCCCGATTCTTTATAACAAATTTATTGTTAGTACAGAAAACTTTCTGGAAAAGTTTCAGATAATCTAAAAATTTCAAGTCGGTCATAGATACAGTAAAAAGATGAAATTACTAATAGACAGTGATTCAAAATTGTGCGGCATGGCTTTTCAATTTAGCATTCATCATACCGGAGGAGTTGTTTTTCTGTGCACCCGCTAAGTCTTTTATTTCGCTTATGCTTTGTTACATCTGCGTAATTTCAGTTACTCATTAAATGTGTAATAAACCGCATGTTTTTCGAACTCGAGTTCGAAAGGATAATTTTAATTACCGCTGTAAGCGGGACCGACAAAAACATTCCGACTACCCCCCAGAGGTAACCCCACAACAACAACGAGAGAAGAATAATGAGAGGATTTAAACCCAATTGATCGCCAAAAATCTTCGGTTCAACAATATTCCCGATTATGTTTTGCAGTATGATAAGCACTCCGGCAACAATAGACGCATAACCAAAAGATTGATATTGAATAAGAGCCATCATCGAAGGAAGAATAACCGCAATAACAGAACCAACGTTGGGAATAAAATTCAGAAGCAGAGCTAACGAAGCCCAGATGATAAAAAACTGAACCCCGAATAACCATAGAATCAACCCGAACAAAACCCCCATGCTTAAACTGATCAGGAATTTTGTTACGATATATCTCTGAATCTGTTCGGTGATATCTTTGAACGTTTTCTGTAATTTTATTTCCCGCTGAAAAGTTAATGTCTCGATTGTTTCCTCTTCCGTTCTTTCTCTGGTTCCTGTTTCGTTTCCTGCAAGTATTTTTTCCTTTTTCATCTTTTTAAGTGAAGACTTAATTCCCTTCTCAACATATCGCATGCGGATAGCTTCAACTATTTTGTGATGACCGCTGCTTATAAAAATAAAAAAGAACAACACCAGCAAAATACTTACAACAACAGACAATGTAGAAGAAAGAACGCCGCTTGTAACCAAATTAAAGTTAATCGATTTCAATGCCCGCGAAATGTTGAAGCGGGTTAAAAGACGATCTTTAATTCCCAAAGAAATTGCTGTTTCGCTTATTATGTGATTTAGCTTACTTTCATAAAGAGGAAGCTGCGAGCCTAACTGAATGAACCGGTCTATCAGCACTCTCGATATTCCGTATAGAATCGAACTTGTCAAAAGAAGATCGATAAAAATTATAAGAAGCAGAGGGATCTTTTTGGATTTTAGAAATTGGTTAAGAGGTTCAAAGAAGAAAAATAAAATGTAAGCTATTACCAGGGGAATAAATATATGCTGAAGTTCCATCAGCACCAGACAGATGACAAACAATCCCAGTACCGAAACAAAAAACCTAATTACCGGATCTCCAAAAATCTTTTTCATAACCCCAGCGGATTTTTACTTGAATAAAGATACGAAACCTTTGAAAAATTACAGAGAGATTTAAAAACTTTTTACCCCCAAAATCGTAGAAGAGTAGGCAAAACTAAAGGTAAAAAATACTGACCAATAAAATTAGCCGGGAGCAAATGTTCTGCTTCAACCTTTTTTGTTATAGAATAGAGGTACGTGTTGCTGCGAGAACTTGTTACATGTCATGACAAAGCGAATGAATCTCCCCGCCGCAAGCAGCGGGGTATCTAATTGATAATTTTTTTTGCAAAAAAGTTGCAACCCACGACACTACTGTCCACAACATCGTTGGAGTTATGAAGAAAGCTGAAATAACTATACATATTCAAACATTTTTTGAATTAGGAGAAATGAATCCCTCAAATTATTTCTTAGTGATAAACACTGAATACGAAATAACTTATTTAGACCTCCGGGCAAACGTTTTGGACAGATGTGACCCACGACGCAAGCGTCGGGGAATTAGTGATTAAATGTTGAAGTTGAATGGGCT
>CAZQQC010000134.1:0-7487 GCA_964595365.1 uncultured Melioribacter sp. | reverse complement strand
CCGAAATTGATTCTTGCCGATGAACCGACAGGCAATCTTCATACTGATCAAGGAAAGGTGATAATGGAGATGCTGAAAAAATTAAACGGAGAAGGAACAACAGTGGTTCAAGTTACTCACTCTGATGTTAATGCAAGATATGGAAATAAAATAATAAAGCTAAAAGACGGATGGATTGAAAGCGCATAGCGCTAAACGCAAAGCGAACAAGGAGGAAACATGTTTAAGAACTATATAATAGTAACATTAAGAAGTTTATGGAAGAATAAATCGTTTTCTTTCATAAATATTTTCGGTTTAGGTGTTGGAATCACTCTTTGTTTAACTATGCTCACTTACGTTGTGTATGAAAATAGTTATGATAATTTCCAAAAGAATAGAAAGAACATTTTCCGTTTGGCTTTTGAATGGGGTAAAGGAGCCAACCAGATGTTGTTTGCAGGAGCCATGCCTGCTTTGGCGCCCGCATTGAGTTCCGGCTTTCCGGAAGTTGTTTTAGCAGGAAGAGTTAGAAGCGGCGGCGAAGATGAAATTACTTTACCTAATAATCAAAAAGTTACCGAAGAAAATTTTTATTTCATTGATCCTTCTATTATTAAAATATTTACTTTTGAATTTGATAGCGGGAACGAATACTCTTCCTTATCGGAACCTTTTACAATTATACTTAGCGAATCAAAAGCAAAACAATATTTTGGAAATGAAAATCCAATCGGTAAGACTCTGAACTTACATGATCAACTATTCAAAATAACCGGCGTTTATAAAGATCTTCCTCAAAACACTCACCTTAGGTGTGAAATTCTTGCTTCTTATTCTTCACTTGAAGCAATGGGAATCAAAGCCAAAATGCCGTGGAATCAATGGGGAGAAGATTTAACTTACGTATTAATGAGAGATAATAGTTCTCTTGAAGACTTCAATAAAAAATTGAGTGAACTTGTAAAAACAAATGCCGGCGATTTTTTTGCTCAAAACATGAGATTTATAATTCAAAGTTTAGATGACATTCATTGGACGGCGGCAAGTTTTGGCGATCCAGGGCCAAAAGGAAATAAAATTTATATGTATATATTCCTGTCCACTGCAATTCTTGTTTTGATTATCGCGTGTTTTAATTTTATGAATCTTTCTACGGCAAGGTATCTTGATAAATTCAAAGAAGTCGGAATTAGAAAAGTAGTCGGCGCTACAAGAATCCAATTGGTCAAACAGTTTTTGGTTGAATCATTTATAGTTACGGTTGCCTCATTGGTTTTTGGCGGCTTAACATTTTTGCTGACATATAATAAATTCTATGAATATTTGGGAGCTGCCTATAAGTTCAATCAGAGTCACGTGGTTTCAATTTTGCTGATCATTATTTTGTTATTGTTTATTATCGCTTTGATTGCAGGAAGTTATCCGGCATGGTTCCTATCGAAATTTAATCCCGCACAAACGGTTAAGAACTCTTTCACGGTCAACAGAAAATTTTCATTCAGGCAGGTATCAACCATTATACAATTTGCATTTTCGGTATTTCTGATAATGGGAACATTGACTGTATTTAAACAGATTGATTTTATGAAGAATTCCGATATCGGAATAAATAAAGAGAATGTAATTCTATTATTTCCGCATCAAAATCCGAAAGAATCAAAAAGTAACTATGAAATTTTTAAGAGCGAGCTGCAAAAAAACAGCAATGTTCTTGGAGTTACCGGAGCTTATACTTTGCCGGGGGTTAACAGCAGATTTAATATGAGTATAAACAAATACGGCGAAGACAATTCCAAAGTAACTCAAGTTCAGGTTATTCCCGCCGATTATGATTTTGTTAAAACTATGGAATTACGAATTATCGAGGGGAGAGATTTCGCGAAGGAGATGGGGACTGACACCGATGAAAGTGTAATTTTAAATGAAACTGCTGTTAAGACTCTTAATCTGAAAAATCCTGTTGGCGCAAAGCTAATTTTGCCCGGCTCAAAAACGGTGAACATAATCGGTGTTGTTAAAGATTTTCATGTTTATTCATTCCAGAAAAAAATAAATCCGTGTTTAATAAAAATTAATCCGGACAGTTATTTTGTGTATGCAGTTAGGATTAGAGATGGAAACGTCACACAAACTATATCGGCGATAAAAAATATTTGGGGCAGCATTTTTACCGGACAGATATTCGATTACAAGTTTATGTCGGACGCTTATAACTTGCTCTATAAGTCGGAAGATAAAATCCGTAATGTTCTTTCAGTTTTTACAATTCTTGCAATGATGATTTCCTGCATAGGACTGATCGGGTTTTCGTCATACGTTGCAGTTAGAAAGACTAAGGAGTTGGGGATTAGAAAAGTATTTGGGGCAAGCATTTACAATATTCTTGTTTTATTTAGTACGCAATTTATAGTTTGGATAGTTACGGCTTGCATAATCGCTATACCGCTTGCATTTTATATAACAAATCAATGGTTAACCAATTTTGCTTATCGGATTAGTATGGATGTGTCAATTATAATTATATCTGTTGGATTCACCCTGATGGTTGTCATAAGTGCAATAAGTTTTCGCGCAGTCAGAGCGGCGGTTACAAATCCCGTTGAGAGTTTGCGCTATGAATGAATGCAAACCAAGAAGATTGCATTATAAATAAAAAATGAGAAACGACAATTAAATAAAAGAATAATTTCAAAATGGAGATAAAAATGTTACGCACAAACAATCTAAAAAAAATCTACAGAACGGAAGAAGTTGAAACGACCGCTCTTGACGATGTATCGTTCGAAGTAAAAGAAGGCGAGTTCGTTTCTATAATGGGTCCTTCCGGCTGCGGCAAATCAACATTGATGAACATTCTTGGTCTTCTTGATAATCCAACCGGAGGAGAATATTATTTTCTCGGTAAGGAAGTTTCGAAGTTCAATGAGAGACAGCGGGCACATATGAGAAAAGAAAATATCGGATTTGTTTTTCAAAGTTTTAATTTGATTGATGAGTTGACAGTTTATGAAAATGTTGAACTGCCTTTGCTATACCTAAAAACGTCTTTGTCTGAAAGGAAACGGAAAGTGCAAACAGTCCTTGAGATAATGGAGGTAGCACATAGAAGAAATCATTTCCCGCAGCAGCTTTCGGGAGGGCAGCAGCAAAGAGTTGCGGTTGCACGTGCCATAGTTGCAAAACCTAAACTGATTCTTGCCGACGAACCGACCGGTAATTTAGATTCGACACACGGCGATGAAGTAATGAAAATGTTAACATACCTTAATGAAAGCGGAACAACTATTTTAATGGTTACTCACTCCCCGACTTATGCGGAATATGGAAGTCGCATAGTTCATTTGTTCGATGGACGGATTGTAACTGAAAAATTTAAAGATAGTTTTAAAGTATAATTCCACCATTGATTCTATCTTCAAAGAAACAAAACGCAAAAAAGTTTTACTAACGGTGTTAAGAGCTGATCTGTTTTATTAAGTTCAGCAGAGCCCTTTTATCAAATGGTTTTGGAAGATAGTTTGTAAATCCTTTTAGTAGAAAATCTCTTTTATTTGCAGCAGAAGCATAGCCTGTTAGTGCAACTGCGGGAATGCTTTTATATCTGTCAAGCCGCCGGATATGTTCCAACACTTCTACTCCGTTCATACCATGACCGAGATTTATGTCAATCAACAAAATATCGAAATTTTGGCTGGCAACTTTTTGAAGAGCGCTATCGCCGTCTCTTGCATAAGTTACTTTAGCCACAGAAGCCAGAAACCTCTCAACCACCTCAATATTGAGCGGGTTATCTTCTATCAGAAGTATATTTAATCTACCTTCGTGTTCAGCTTCGGCAGACCATGCTTCATTAAGCCGGCGCTTCGTTTCGGCAAAGGCAGGCGGGAGGCTTGTGTGTATGCCGCCCCGCTTTCCAGAGTAAGGCTGCGGGCTGCTTGCTGAATATGGTTCCTCGACACTTATACCATTGGTTATTTGCTTTTTCAAATTTGATTCACTGCCAGGCGGCAATGTTTCATACATTTGTTCGGCTTTCCCGTTTAGTTTACTTTGCTCTGACTTATTAAGTGGAAGAAGAATTGAAAAAATTGAACCTTTGCCGTAATCACTTTTCACTCTTATATTGGCATTAATTAGTTTTGCCATTTTGTTTGCAAGCGTTAAACCCAAACCGAGTCCTTCAAAGTCGCGGCGAAATCCTTCGCTAAGCTGACGAAATTCACGGAAAATAATTTTTTGCTCTTCTTTTCTAATTCCAATTCCTGTATCTTCTATGTCGAGTACGGCAACCTCGTTTCCGCTAAACTGCTTAATTTTTCTAAGGGATAATTTCACACCCCCACTAATTGTATATTTTATTGCATTATCAATAATATGGGAAGAGATTTTAGTTAATAAGGTTTCGTCGGTACTTACTAAAAATTTTTCTTTTCCCAGATTAAGATCGAACGATAACGACTTTTCTTTTGCCTGAGGTTCGTATAAAGATTTTATCTGACGGCAGAAAAACGTGAGGTCAATTTCGGAACGGCTGATTATATAATCCCCGTTTTCCATTTCGGTTAAACTCAGGATCGCATTAAGAGTATTCATCAATCTTTTGCCCGATCTGTAGATTTTATCAATCATCATTTTCTGTTCATCGTCGTTTACTTCTTCTTTCAGCAGTTGGGTAAAACCGAGAATCCCGTTCAATGGAGTTCTAAATTCGTGAGACATATTTGCAAGCAGAGAAGATTTGATTTTATTTGCCTCCTCGGCTTCCTCTTTCGATTTAATCAATTCCGCTTCAATCTTTTTGCGTTCTGTAATATCTTCTTTGACTGCAAGAAAATGAGTGACCTCGCCTTTATCATTTTTAATTGGCGATATAGATAAAAACTCCCAATACAGTTCGCCGGATTTTCTTTTGTTGATTAATTCGCCCCGCCATTCGTTGCCCGCAAGAATTGTTTTCCACATTTCACTGTAAAATTCTTCAGGCTGTTTATCGGATTTTAGTATTTGCGGGTTCTGCCCCAGAGTTTCTTTTATGTCAAAACCGGTCATCTCCATAAACTTAGGATTTGCATATTCGATGTAGCCGTTTCTATCGGTAATGAGTATAGCTGCAGAACTTTGTTCTACAGCTCTCGAGAGTTTTCGCAACTGTTCATTTGCTGCTTTCATTTTTGTGATGTCGTGGAAAGTCGATTGAAATGCTAATGTGTTGCCTAACATAAATGGAACCGTAAGAATTTCGGTATTGATAAAAGTGCCGTCAAGACGGATCAACCTCTCTTCGATTGGCGGTGCGGGTTTTCCGGTAGCGGCAGAAATTCTTAGGCGCTCGGCTGCAAGAACTCTAAAATCCTGGTGGACAAATGAGAAAATATCTTTCCCGACTATTTCATCCTGCGTATTAGCTCCAATCAACTTAAGAGTTTCCGGATTCACGTAAATGATTTTACCATTTTGATGAATGACAATAGCAAACGGCGAGTATTCGACAACTAATTTGTATCTTTCCTGACTTTCGCGGAGTGCAGCTTCGGCAATTTTTCGTTCTGTAATATCCCTAGCAACTACCTGTACAGCTTTTTCGCCTTTGTATTCTACAAGCGTGGATGAAATTTCCGTGAATATAAGTTCGCTGTTCGATTGAATTCCCTTGATCTCCATTATGGTTGCGGTTTCCGATCCATTCATCACGTTTTCATATTGTGTTATTGCAATCTTTTTCGAATCCTGATGAATATAATCCATGATATTTTTTCCATAGAGATCAGCCGTAGAACTGACACCGAATAATTTTAAAGTAGCGTTGTTGGCAAACAAAATTTTTCCATCACGGTGAACAAAAATTGCTTCCGGAGAGAATTCAACCAGTTTCCTATACCGTTCCTCACTTTTTCTCAGTTTATCTTCAATTGCAATTCTCTGGGAAATTTCATTCTGCAGATTTTTTACGGCGGTTTCTATTTGTGTTGTTCTTTCCTGGATGCGTAATTCCAGTTCGCTATTTATCTGTTGAAGTTCAAGGTCTATTTTTTTGTTTTCGGTAATGTCTCTTATTGCACCGTAATATTTTGTCGTTCTATTTTTTCCATGATCAAATACGGGATAAAAATTAATACGCAGCCAGCAAATCTCACCCTCTCCTTTAAAGGTTCTAATTTCGTATTTACCGCCTTTGCCTTGATTGATCTGTTCGAATATATGTTGCTGCAACAGATGATCGTCGAAATGAATATGTTTTTGCCAATTTACCGGATGAACAAGTTCTTCAAAAGAATATTTCATTACTTCTTCAAAACCGGGGGAAATCCAGTCGAGCTCTCTAATTCCGTTTTCATTTATGTTTACGGAAAATGAAAAATCCGACGATACCTGGGAAATAATTCTGTATCGCTCCTCGCTGCTTGCTAAGGATTCCTGAATTTTTTCCCGTTCCTCAATTTCATTTTCTAAACGTAGTATAATTGAATTCAATTCCTCCGTTTTCTTTCTGCCGGAATTCCCGCTTGCATTCTTTTGCGAATGTGCTCTCCTGGTTTTAATACCGGTTTTCTTTTTTAGAATTGCCTCTCTATTTGTTTTTTTTAACCGTGAGTTTAATCTGTTTGCCTTTCTCATCAAAAAATCCTGTTTTATTTGAGGAATGGAAAATCCATCTATTCATTTTTGTTAATAAATTTTTAATTGTTTTCAATCATGGTTTTGTTTCTCTTGCGGAATACTAAAATGGAAAATGGAACCTTTACCTAAAACGCTTTCCGTCCAGAGTTTGCCTTTGTGCTTCTCTATGAATTCTTTGCATAGAATTAATCCCAATCCACTGCCGCCTTCGTCATTTGTTCCGCGCCGCGAAAAGTGAGTGTCTATTCTAAATAACTTCTTTACGTCTTTGTTACTCATTCCAACTCCGGAATCGCTGACGGAAACAATTGCGTTGGACTCGCTAAGTTTTGCCGAGATCGTTATCGTACCGCCTGCTTCTGTAAATTTAATTGCGTTCGAAACAAGGTTACGAATCACAGCAGAAATCATGTTTCTATCGTAATATGCGGAGAGCTCGGGTGGTATAAGGCATTTAAGGCTCTGGTTCTTTTTGTTTGCGGTGCTTAGCAATGGGCCGAACGCTTCTTCTGTATCTGCTAGTAAATTATTTTTTTCCGGCGTGAATTCTATAATTCCCCTTTGCAGACGGCTCCATGTCAGTAAAGCATCGAGCAAGCTGTATTGATTTTTAATTCCTTCGTATAATTTTTTTTCGTAATTCAATCGTTCTTCCAAAGTTAGATTTTCTTCCTCAACAAGAATACTGGAAATACCCAGCAAGCCCTGGAAAGGACTTCTAAGATCGTGTGCAATTATCGATAAGAATTTGTCTTTTGTTAAATTTGTTTCCCTTAAAACTTCTTTGGAAAGTTTAAGTGCATCTTCTGCTTCTTTTCTTGCAGATATGTCGAAGAGATTTTCGACAATTTTCTTTTCGGTTATATCTTCAACTGTTCCTTCGTAGA
>CAZQQC010000133.1:0-7565 GCA_964595365.1 uncultured Melioribacter sp. | reverse complement strand
GAAGATTGGAATCAGCAGGCATGGACTGCAGCGCTCGCATTGATTTTGTTAATCTCTCTTTTAAGTTTAGCATTTAGAATTATAACCCGTTCGAAGTATAAAACAAATTAGGATTTGGGTAATCATCCAAAGTAAATTATGGAAATAAAAATCTCGGTAAAAAATCTTGAAGCTTATTACGGAAAAAATAAGGTTCTGAAAAATATTTCTCTGGATATTCCTAAGAATAAAGTTCTGGCTGTTATTGGTCCCTCTGGCTGCGGCAAATCAACATTCCTAAGATGCTTGAACAGAATGCATGAAGTTGTTGGCGGTTCAATTGCCGGTTCAATTATGCTTGATGGCGAAGATTTGACTAAAGCCGATCCGGTGTTATTGAGAAAACGAATGGGAATGGTTTTTCAAAAACCGAATCCGTTTCCAACTATGTCGATATTTAACAACGTTGCAGCAGGATTAAAACTCAACGGTGTAAGAAGTAAAAAAACTCTTGCGCCGATCGTGGAAAAATGTTTGAGGCAGTCTGCTCTTTGGGATGAAGTTAAGGATAACCTTGATGATGCCGGAGTAAATCTTTCCGGCGGACAGCAGCAAAGACTTTGCATCGCACGTGCGCTGGCGGTCGATCCTGAAGTTTTATTGATGGATGAACCGGCAAGCGCGCTTGATCCGATTTCAACTACAAAAATTGAAGATCTGATTTTTGAATTAAAAAAGAATTATACAATTGTAATTGTAACGCATAACATGCAGCAGGCTGCTCGGGTTAGCGATTACACGGCGTTCTTCTATCTCGGAGAATTAATCGAGTTTGATACTACAACCAAAATTTTCACATCACCGGTAAACAGACAAACCGAAGATTATGTTCGCGGAAGATTCGGTTAAGTAAGAAGGAGTTAACAATGAGAGAACATTTTGAACAGGAAATCGAAAACTTAAAAACCAATCTTATTAAAATGGCATCGTTAGTTGATGAGCAAGTTGAAAAAGTTATTACTGCACTTGAGACGGGAAATGTTGAACTGTGTAAGGGAATCAAAGCCAAAGATCTGGAAATAGATGCTTACGATAACTTGATTCAAACGCAGTGCGAAAACATTCTTGCTTTGTTTCAGCCGGTAACGGTCGATCTCCGCTTTATTATTTCTGCATTGATGATCAACAATCAGTTGGAACGATGCGGAGACATAGCAGTAAATATTTCCCAGCGGGTTAAAAAGACAAGCGAATTTTTTCCGCTCATTTCCGAAGCACAGATAATTGAAATGGGTAAACAGGCGCGCGAGATGCTTAAAAACGCCATCGATTCTTTTATAAATAATGATAGCGATCTTGCAAACAAAGTAATTGCAAATGATGAAGCTGTGGACAGGCTGAATAAGCAGACATTTAAATTCCTTGTTGACAAAATGAAGACCCATCCTGAACTGATAGAACCATGTGCTCACTTGATCGTTCTTACCCGTCATGTTGAAAGATTAGCCGATCATGCTACCAACATTGCAGAAGATTTGGTGTTCTATGTTGAAGCGAGAATTATTACACACAAAAAGAAATTTGAGAAACCCGGCGACGGCAATTAAAACCTCATGGAAAAATTTAATCCTCTTTCTTGCCGGTGCAATAAATCGTGCGACTTCGGAGGACTAGCCACGAGGTTCATACCAACGATTTGTATCACACGTACAGCACAATTTAGTTTTTACTTTATTTTTGATCTCTTATCCAGCAAGAACTGTGCAGCTAAGTTTGTCAGATTCCAAAGCTGAATATCGGATGCGGTCGAATATCGCCACGGTTCAATTTTTCCGTTTGAGATTTTATAGCTCCACAATTCGCTCTCTTTTAAACCGGATTTTTCAACGGCACCCGACTTGTACATTTTAGTGCGGCAATTTATCGTTTCTATCCCTCTGACTTGTTGAAAAACAATAACTTGTTCGTGAAATAATTTGCCCCGGACAAGTCGGAAATCTTCCTGACGATTCTATTATTCTGGAAAATTTTTACAAAATACAAGCTTATACTGGGAAATAATCTCAAATTGTACCTAATTTTTCAATCTTTTTGTAATATTTTCAAAAATTGTTCCTTCTGGAAAAAAATCCAAATAAACTTGTTTATATTGGAAAATTATTACAATTTAACTGTGGATTATCAATTATATTGGAAAAAGACTACAATGAGTGAGCTAATTTTTGCTTCAGCGGATCGTCAAGAGAATTATAAAATCTCGAAAATGCTTAAAGAGAAGATAATTCGTAAAATTGCCCCAAGGATTTATTCAACAAATCTTGAAGAGAATCCATCTGAAATAATTAGAAGAAATATTCTCGAAATTCTTGGTAATTTATATCCCGATTCTGTTTTAAGTCACCGTTCGGCTTTTGAATTCAAACCGACTCCAACCAACCAGATTTTTGTAACGTATTCTTATACAAGAAAAATAAAACTTCCGGGTGTAACCATAAATTTTCTGAAAGGTAAGAGACCTGTAGAAGGGGATAATAAATTTGTTGATAATCTTTATGTTTCTTCAGAACCGAGAAGATATTTAGAGAATCTTCAAATAACAAAAAAGTCCGGTCCCAATTCCAAGACTCTTGGCATTCCGCAAATCGAAGAAAAGTTAGATGACATTTTAAGAATAAAAGGTGAAGACGGTTTAAATAAGTTGCGTGATGAAACAAGAAAATTATCTGAAGTTCTTGGAATGCAAAAAGAATTTGATTCCTTAAATAAAATTATCGGTGCGTTATTTACAACTAAACCATCCAAAATATTAAAATCTGATTTAGCTTTATCCCGTGCTGCGGGTTTGCCTTATGATAGAAACAGAATAGAACTCTTTGAAATACTCTTAAGCTACCTTCATAATAAAACTTTCAAAGGACACCCTGAAAAAAACGTATCATTAAATTCATTTAGAAATTTTGCTTTCTTTGAAGCTTACTTCTCAAATTATATAGAAGGTACAATGTTTGAAGTTTCTGAAGCTAAGAGTATTGTTGATACTGGCGTACCTTTGCCTAATCGTGGAGATGATTCACACGATATACTTGGCACTTATCAGATAGTCTCAAATAGAAATGAAATGAAAATAATTCCATATACTGCTGATGAATTCTTAAACATACTCCAGTCAAGACACAAGACATTACTCTCGGCGCGTGTGAGTAAGTTGCCCGGTCAGTTCAAAACAAAAAACAATAGAGCAGGTAATACATTTTTTGTTGATTACAAACTTGTCCGTGGTACTTTAATACGTGCATTTGATTATTATAAAATTCTTACCGATCCTTTTGCTCGTGCAGCTTATATGAAGTTCCTTATTAGCGAAGTTCATCCCTTCGAAGACGGTAATGGTAGAATAGCACGTGTTATGATGAATGCAGAATTTGAAAATAAAGAGCAGAGCAAGATTATAATTCCAACTGTTTTCCGTGATGATTACCTGCTTACTCTAAAAAGAATTACGAATCAAAAAGACCCTGCACCTTACATTGAAATGTTAACCAAAGCTCATGAGTTTAGTGAGAAACTTCATTTTGATAATTACGATGACATTTATAATTACCTGGAATCACACAATGCTTTTTACGAATCCGATGAAGGAAGACACCTAATAACCGATTGACATTATCAAGTAATCTTTTGTGTGAAAGTGAAATAAAAAAAGCTCCAAAACAAATTGTTCTGAAGCTTTTCTATGAGGGGCCGACGAGACTCGAACTCGCGACCTCCTGCGTAACAGTTCCAACAAGCCATTTTTTGCCGAAGTGCTTTCTCTAATTTTCCTTGATTTTAACAAATTTTAGCACTTTTTCACTCCTACCCACGTCACCATTTGAGGCAGTTTGAGGTGCTTTGTCGCCAAAAAAGCCCCCAAAAAATTCCGGCGAATTTCCAAAAACTTTATTGGCTTCATCACCTAATCTATTTAATTCGGCACGTGTGTAAATACTTCAAAGTTGTTTTTATGTCTGAGTAATTTCATTGCATCAAAGGCAGAAACATTTTTATTCACAAGTTGAGTGGCAAAAGTTTTTCTTATCTGGTAAAGAGTATATTTTCGTCCTTCAAGTTTTTCAATATCATCAAGAGCGCGATTCCAAAACTTTGTGCTATCCTTATCCTTGAAGTCAAAAACCTTTCCTGAAAATTGCCGGAACTTATTCAAGAATTCTTTCAGACCATAATAAAGAGGGAAGTCATCATTTCTTTTTCCTTTGGAATTCTTAATCATGATTTTATTATTTACAAAATCAATATCCTCCCATCGCAATGAAATTGCCTCGCTGACTTGCATTCCGGTTAAACTCAAAAACATTATGAATCGGAAATGCTTTGGATCTTTTTTATTTCTCATGTGCTCAAAGATGAGTTCTAGATCATTATCCGGAATTGTTTTAATTGGTTTTGATTCAGTCGGAATTCTCCAAGGAATTTTTTCATAAACAAGTTTCTTCTTTTATCAACCAATTCCGAAAAGTATTTAAATCCTTGAAATAACTTACAACAGTATTATGCGCCAATCCAAGTTTATTTCTAAGATGATCTTCATAAGCCGCAACATGATATTTATTAACATCCTTTAGATAAATCTTTCCGCCAGTCACATGTTTGAAATACTTATACATACTTTCATAATTAGTTCTAAAGCTATACGAAGCCGTTGCCTTAGCTTTCTTGAAAAGAGAAAACGCAGTTTCCAAATTCATATTATAACGCATCGCAACGGAATTTGGTCTCATCAGCTCAACTTCTTTTTCTGCTTTAATCCGTTTTGCAATTTTCATATTCTTTTTATCATCTTTAAGCTGCAAGCTGAAACGGATTCTTTTTCTTTTACCGTTGTCACCAATTACATAATATGCTAGGCAGAGCATTCCATTTTTTGAAAATATATAAGCCATTTCATTTCTCCTTTTCTAACCATTTCCTTCCAGTTTGAAAAGTATCTTGAGATTTCTAATTCAATGTGTAATTTATTTGGTGGCATTTCATCATAACTCCAGCGTCCTTCAAACGGATTATACCCCCAGCTACGCCATCCGCCATTTTGCAGTGGAGTAAGAATAGTAATCCAATCATTTCCATTCTTGAAGCCAAGATGAATCTGTTTTTCATCTGCTTCAGGCGTTAGAAATTTGTTTGTTCCGAAGAGAGCCGTTTATTTCATCAACATGATTATTAATTCATCAACCTCATCTTTTATTTTTGTTTGCGCTATCTTCGAGTAAAGATGTTTGCATGTAACGCGAATGTCCCGCGCTTCAAAATATTCCCTTCTTAATATTGAATCGTTGCAGCTGCACTTTAACTGGTAAGGATTGATTTTAAATTCTTTGTAATGATAGGTATGGTCGCACCATTTTGGTAATTCGGGAACAATGAAAGAAAATCTGGTGGATATTTTCTTTCCGTCTTTTTTAATCGTTCTGAATTCTTCGAAATCTCTAATATCAGAGAATACTAAAACACCGCTTTCATGTTTCTCAACTTTCCCCACAACGCCTCCGAAAAAATATTTTACATTTAGTTACTTTGGTTTCTTTTTTATCATAACTACTCTATAGAGTGCAACGGAATCAATATCTTTAAAAATCGGTTTTACGCTTTGGTTGTAACTCATCAATGCAATCATTTTGGGATTATCTTCATTGACTGAAAGAATCTTCACAGCGCCGCCAGTTTCATCCCACCGGGCAGCAACCACATCGCCGTCTTTTGGTTTTTCATTCAGATCGATTAAAACTAGATCGCCCGGCTCAATCATTGGCATCATCGAGTAGCCATTATTCTCATCAATCTTGAGGAACACATAACGGTCTCTCTGAAAATCAATTGGCTCATACTCATACCGGTAGGTGTAATCAAATATTTCCGCGTGTCCCGCCGGTACTACGCCGGCAATAGGGAATTGGGGAATGTGAAGCATCCTTATTTTCTCTGCCTCTTCAATTGGTACATACTTTATATCGGTTGATACCTTTCCGGTTAACAGCCAGTTGATATCGCACCCGAGTTCACTTAACTTGGCTAAGAAGGGCCCTCCTGGATATACCCTTCCATCTAATTATGCCTGAATAGTCTGAGGAGAAATATTCATTCTTCTTGCAAGCTCTGCAAATGAATTAAAGTTGTCTTCACTAAATTTTCTTAGATTTTTGGCTACTTCTAATTTGGAAAGCATTTCAATTCTCTTGATATATTATTAATTGATGTTACGCAAGGTTTGGGCTCGAGAATATTTTTATAATACTGTGGAAATGTTGATAACTGAAAAGCAAAGCTTTTCATCCTGAACCAGATTTATCTGGTGAAGGATCAATCTTTATGTTCCGAGCTTTGCAATGAATTTAGAATAACAAAATATTTTTTAAGTGACCTCAAATACTTGGCGATTAGGAAACAACAATTTCTTAAGGTGCAAGTTCTGGTGTTCACCCCGTGCCTTTTGCGGGACTTCTTTTCTTCAAAGAAAAAAAGAAGAAATAAATTTTAGAGGTATTTATGAAATCCTTTAGCACATATTACGATCTCGTAAACTCACTTGGTTTTGGTAAAGCTAAGGCTCTTACCTCAAAACAATTACACGATCTTTCGGACCAGTCGATGCCCTTAACCACATTTCAAAGACGCTTGCGCGATCTTGCTAATGAAGCTCGATTAAATGGCAACAAAGTAATTGGTGATGATAACGGTTATTATCTCGCCATTAATCTTAACGAGTGGGAAGAATTCAAGTCCAAGAGATTTGCCAGCATCTCAACAGAAGTCGCAGCTTTCGCTCATTGCGAACATCTCACTGTATCCGATCTCATAAAGAATATTTGGAAAGTTAAAATCGAAAACCAGAATTATGAGTTGTTCTAACAAACATACCAACAAAATGTTTTGTTATTAAATTTTAACAAAGTATATTATGGCTACCAAAATAGTCATATGGCTATTTAATTAGCCGGAACAACAGATGATAATTAATAATGTATTACAGCATATCTTTAGTACGCCAAGTAATGTTATTGTACTTCGAACGCTCAATTCAAGGGTGGTTGGTATCTCCGGTCGGGAAATTGCACGCATATCTAAGCTAAGTAATAGAACAGCCCAGAGCGCTCTTGCAAACCTTGAATCACTTGGAGTGGTTAATAGAACTATTGGCGGAAGAGATCATTTGTTCACACTTAACCGCAACAATAAAATAGTATCAAAGCTTATTAAATACGTTTTTGAATTCGAAGATGGATTCGGTAAGGAAATAATATCATCGATTAAGAAGAAACTTTCACCAATTGTTTCTAGTCTTATTCTTTTTGGTAGTGTGGCAAGAAAAGAAGAAGAATATTCAAGCGATTTCGATTTGTGCATAGTCTATACTAAGAACAAAACTAAAATTGAAAATACCGTCTCGGAACTCCGTGATAAATTATATGATGATTATAAAGTTACTCTTGCGCCATTTTATATTACCGAAACTGATTTTAAAAAAAGAGCAAAAAAGAATCTATCGCCGGTGAATAATATTATAAAAGATGGTATTTTAATAGCGGGGAAAC